>DATCXY010000134.1:0-9822 GCA_036570585.1 Solimonas sp.
AGCATGAACAGGGCGGCGAACAGTGAAAACACGCCGTCGATCGCGATGCCGCACAAGCGTAGCGGCAGGCTGATCAGCCAGATCAAGGGTGCGAGCAACAACGCCAGAAATGCGAGTGGCCAGCACAACACCAGCAGCAACAACCAGCTGGTCACGAGTATCAGGGTTTTCATGATCGACTCCGCCGGCTCAGGTTTCGAGGTTCTTGAATTCGCGCCGCAGCTCCAGCTCCTCCTGCGTGACGCAGGATTCGATCGTCCGCAGCCGGCGTTCCAGTCGCTCGAAACGGGCCTTGGCAGCGGTCGGCGACATGCCGCCCGGCCGGCCGCCAGCGGAAGGGCGAGCGCCCGTCGACATCGTCGCGCCAGTCTCTGCCGGATCCATCAGATACCACAGCGCCAGATAGACGATACCGACCGGAAAGAAGCCGCTGAACACGAACGCCAGGATCACCAGCACGCGAATCAGCTTGACGCTCCAGCCGAAGTAGTCGGCGACGCCGGCACAGACGCCAGCGAACCAGCCATCTTCCGGATAGCGGCGCATGGTCGACAGACTGCCGTCGTGGTCGCGCGGGGCTCTAGTGCTGCTCATGATGACGTTCCCTCCAGCCGGGTGCCTCGACGTCCAAAAGACGTTCGAGGGTATCGATACGTTTTTCCATGCGGTCCGCCAGATCCAGCAGATCCGTGCTGATCGTGCTTGAGTTCTGCGCCTTGCCGTCGCGACGCTGCGCGAAGTGACGGAACAGCAACACCGGGAAGACGACGAAGATGCCGGTGACCGCGATCAGCGGAATCAGGTTTTCGAAGAAATTTTCCACCGTTACTCCTGCGCGTTGTCTTTGTCAGAGGACGTGGTCGGCTTGCCGACCTTGGCGCGCAATCTTGCCAGTTCGGATTCGACCTTGTCGTCGGCAAGGCGCGCGAATTCATCGCGCAGCCGGTCCGCGCCCAGATCAAACGCATCGACCTTGGATTCGAGTTCGTCGGCGGCACGTTCGGCGTGATCAAGCGCTGCCTTGGTGGTGGCCACGCGCTTGTCGTCCATCTGCTCGCGCAGCTTGATCCGCGAGCTGGCGGACTGGCTGCGCAGCGTGATGGTCTTCTGTCGCTGGCGTGCCTCGGACAGCTTGGCGCGTAGCTTGCCGATATCGTCGTCGAGCTTGCCGACTTCAGCGTCCACCTGCTTCAACTCGCGTCGCGCGTCCTCGATGCGCTCGGTCGCGCGGCGTTTGGCCGACAGTGCGCCACGCGCCAGATCGTCGCGGTCCTTGCTGACGGCAAGTTCGGCCTTGGCTTCCCAGTCCAGCGCTTCGTTGCCGAGCGTGTCGATTGCGCGCTGCAATTCCTTCTTGCGGGCGAGAAATCCCACCGCCATCGAACGGACCTCCACGAGCGTGTCCTCCATTTCCTGGATGATCAGTCGTGCCATCTTCTCCGGATCGTCGGCCTTGTTGAGCAAGGTCGCGAGATTGGAATCAATGACATCACGCGTTCTGGAAAAAATTCCCATCAATCGTTCCTCGAAATCTGCCGGTCGGCAGTAACCACTAGCGCAGCGCGACCATCATCGCTGCCGGGCCGACATTCACTGCCGGCGCCAGGGTCAGCACGGAGCTGACGATATTGTCCTGCACTTCGCGCTGCGACTGCTGCAGTGCGACCTGAAGCTGGGTGTCGATCTGTGCTGCGGCTGCTGTCTGCAGCGAAGCCACAATGCGACCATCCTGAACCACGGCGCCGGCATAGGCGTTGATGCCGACGAAGGTGGCGGTGGTCATGACGATGGCGGCGGTGGCGGCGGTGAGATGCTGGTAGAACATGGCGGTTTCCCCGTTGTGAATGATGTACGGGTTTGTTATTGCCAAGTCCGTGCCAAGCATGCCGGAAATTGTAATCCACTGATATTGAAGGATTTCAGTCCAGAACGGTAGGACTGCCTGCCAACGGCTTCTAAAAATTGCGCCGACATATGGTGAGCTTGACCATTTTCTAGCACAATGGCGCAATGGAACTGCGCGATACGCTCGATCCCATCCTCGGCCAGGCCGATAACTTTCTGGCCGTGCTGGAAAAGGTATCGCGCGTCGCGCCGCTGTCCAAACCGGTCCTGATCATCGGCGAGCGGGGTTCAGGCAAGGAGTTGATCGCTGCGCGCCTGCATTATCTGTCCGAGCGCTGGGCGCGGCCGTACGTGAAATTCAACTGCGCGGCACTCAACGAAGAGTTGCTCGAATCCGAACTGTTCGGCCACGTCGCCGGTGCATTCACCGGTGCGGCCAAGGCTCGCGTCGGCCGCTTCGAGCTTGCCGACAAGGGCTCGATCTTTCTCGATGAGCTGGCGTCCATGTCGTTGCGGTTGCAGGAGAAGTTGCTGCGTGTCGTTGAATACGGCGAGTTCGAGCGAGTCGGTTCCAGTGAAACGATCAAGGTCAATATTCGTCTGATCGGTGCCGCCAACGTCGATCTTCCTTCGATGGCGCGTGCCGGCAAGTTTCGTGAGGACTTGCTCGACCGCCTGTCGTTCGATGTCATCACCGTACCGCCGCTGCGCGAGCGTCGCGACGACATCATCCTGCTCGCGCAGAAATTTGCCGAGGGCATGGCCAAGGAACTCGGGCGCGAGTACTTCGCCGGTTTTTCGCCGGCTGCCGAACGCGCGCTGCTTGGTTACGGCTGGCCCGGCAACATCCGCGAACTGCGCAACGTCGTTGAACGCGCTGTCTATCGCGTCGAGCATGAATACAGCACGATCGAAGCGCTGGAGTTCGATCCGTTCGCTTCACCCTATCGGCCGAAGGCGATGGCCTCGCAATTATCGACGACGGCGATCGAGCCGGCGGCGGCCACTGCAGCCGAGCCGGTGTCGAACATCCCCGACGCGGCGCCGCAGATGCCGATGGTGTTCCAGGACGCGGTGACCGAGTTCGAGACGCGCCTGATCCGCCAGGCGCTCGAAGACGGCCGCTACAACCAGCGCAAGGCTGCTGAACTTCTGCATCTGACCTATCACCAGTTCCGCGGGCTGTTGCGCAAATACAAGTTGCTCGACAGCGAATAAGCGCCGGACCACGCCGCGCTTCAACACGGTGCAGCGCACGTAAAGTGGGCAACGCCATGTGAAATCCTGGTGCTGCCGGTCGCAGCATCCGCTCCAATCCCGATCCATCGATGCCGCCGTGGTCGCTCGCGGGCATGGCACGCGCCTTGCGATGGTTGTTCGTGCCGGTTGCATTGCGTCGCCGGCGGCGAAGGACGATCGATGTCCGCCGTCACCGTGTTCTCACTTGATTCGGAGTCGGCATGGCGAAGGCCACCACCATCAAGCTATTCAGTCTGCGCACGCCGCAGATGCGCGCATTTCATCTCAGCTGGCTCGCGTTCTTCGTCTGCTTTTTTGCATGGTTTGCCGTCGCCCCGCTGATGCCGGTGATCAAGGGCGAATTCGGGTTGAGCAAGGAGCAGCTCGCCAATATCGCGATCGCTTCGGTCGCCGTGACGATCTTCGGCCGTCTGCTGATCGGTCCGTTGTGCGACAAATACGGCCCGCGTCTGGTGTACACCTGCCTGCTTGGATTTGGCGCACTGCCGGTGATGGGCATCGCGCTGGTGCACAGCTACACCGCATTCCTGAGCCTGCGCCTGATGATCGGCGTGATCGGCGCGAGCTTCGTCGTCACGCAGTACCACACCTCGGTGATGTTCGCGCCGAACGTGGTCGGCACCGCCAATGCAGCGACCGCGGGTTGGGGCAATGCCGGCGGCGGTGTCACGCAGACGCTGATGCCGATGATCTTCGCGACGATCCTCGGTCTGGGTGTCGGCACGGCGTTCGGCTGGCGGATCGCGATGCTGGTGCCGGGCATCGCAATGCTGGTCGTCGCCTGGCTCTACTGGAAGTACACGCAGGATTGCCCGCAAGGCAATTACAGGGAACTGCGCGCGGTGGGTGTCGAAATCGAAAGCGGCAAGAAGGGCGGCTGGGCGGTGTTCACGGCCGCCGCCGCGAACTACCGCGTGTGGATGCTGTTCGTGACCTACGGCTGCTGCTTCGGCATCGAGCTGTTCGTGCATGGCGTTGCTGCCAGCTACTACGTCGACCGTTTCGACCTGACGCTGGGGCAGGCTGGTCTGGCCGCCGGAAGCTTTGGCCTGCTGGCGCTGTTTGCCCGCGCGTTCGGCGGCATCGCTTCCGACCGCGTCGCGCGCATCAAGGGACTGGACGCGCGCACGGTGCTGCTGTTCGCGCTGATGCTCGGTGAAGGTATCGGCCTGCTGTGGTTCTCGACGACGCAGACCGCGACGATGGCGGTGATCGCGATGATCTCGTTCGGCCTGTGCACGCACATGGCCTGCGGCTCGACCTATGCACTGGTGCC
This sequence comes from Solimonas sp., assembly GCA_036570585.1. Classification (GTDB taxonomy): domain Bacteria; phylum Pseudomonadota; class Gammaproteobacteria; order Nevskiales; family Nevskiaceae; genus Solimonas. The sequence continues at coordinate 4,382 of DATCXY010000134.1, forward strand.
ATTCATCGATCGCAAGTCGCTCGGCGGTGTCGCCGGCATCATCGGCGCGGGTGGCAACGTCGGCGCGGTCGCCGCCGGCTTCGTGCTGAAAGGCACCGGCGATGTGCAGCAGACCTTCGCGTATCTCGGCGGCTTCGTCGTGCTGGCATCGCTGTGCGCGATCGCGGTGCGCTTCAGCGCCGAGCACAAGTCGCGCGAAGAAGCGCTGTACCAGGAAGCGATCGCTCAACGCGGGGTAGCGTCGAGTGTGCAGTCGGGCGCGATGCCAGAGCCCGGTTGAGCGTGCGCGTCCCCCATTTCTCCAGATAAAAATTGAAACGATGAGCTATCGGAAAATTGTCGTCGTCGGTCATGGCATGGTCGGGCACAAGCTCGTCGAAGCGCTGGCCGATCGGGTTGATCTGCAGCTGAGCGTGATCGGTGAAGAACCGCGCGCCGCCTACGATCGCGTGCATCTGACGGAGTTCTTCTCCGGCAAGAGCGCCGACGATCTGGCGCTGGCGCGGCCGGACTTTGCCGAGGCGTATGGCATCGGCCTGCAGCTGAACACGCGCGCGACGGCGATCGATCGCGAGGCCAGGACCGTCACGACCGCGACCGGCGAGGTCGTGCCGTACGACCAGTTGATCCTGGCGACCGGCTCGTTTCCGTTCGTGCCGCCGATTCCCGGCAGGGAGCGGCCAGGCTGCTTCGTCTATCGCACGATCGAGGATCTCGAAGCGATGCGCACGGCCGCCGATGCCGGCGCGAAAGTCGGCGTCGTCGTCGGTGGCGGCCTGCTCGGCCTGGAAGCGGCGAAGGCGCTCAAGGACTTGGGCCTGACGACGCATGTCGTCGAGTTCGCGCCGCGCTTGATGGCGGTGCAGGTCGACGACGGCGGTGGCCGCCTGTTGCGTCGCAAGATCGAGGCGCTTGGTGTCACCGTGCACACGCAGAAGAGCACGAGCGAAATCGTCGATGGCGACCCGTCAAATGGCGGGGCACGGCACAAGATGAAGTTCGCTGACGGCAGCGAGCTGGAGACCGACATGATCGTGTTCTCGGCCGGCATCCGTCCGCGCGACGATCTGGCGCGCGCCGCCGGTCTTGCGGTCGGCGAGCGCGGCGGCATCGTCGTCGATGACGCCTGTCGCACCTCCGATCCGGATATCTACGCGATCGGCGAATGCGCGCTGTGGAACGGCAAGATCTACGGTCTGGTCGCGCCAGGCTACGAGATGGCGCGCGTTGCCGCCGATCACATTGCCGGCGACGCGGCGCTGCAGTTCAAAGGTGCCGACATGAGCACCAAGCTGAAGCTCATGGGCGTCGACGTCGCGTCGATCGGCGATGCGCACGGCGCGTCACCTGGTGCGCTGAGCTATCAGTTCAGCGATGAGCTGCGCGAGGTCTACAAGAAGGTCGTCGTGTCTGCCGATCGCAAGCAACTGCTCGGCGCGGTGCTGGTCGGTGACGCCGGCGAATACGGCGATCTGCTGCAGATGGTGCTGAACGGCATCGCGGTTCCGGAACAACCGGAATCGCTGATCCTGCCGATCGGCGGCGGCGCGGGTGCGGCGCCGAGCGGCAGTGGCGTCGATGCGCTGCCGGCGGCGGCGCAGATCTGCTCGTGCAACAACGTGTCGAAGCAGGCGCTGTGCGAGGCGATTGCCGGCGGCTGCACGACGCTGGCGGCGCTGAAGAAAGGCACGAAGGCCGCCACCACCTGTGGCGGTTGCGCACCGTTGGTAACGCAGGTGCTGAAGGCCGAGCTCAAGCGTCAGGGCGTGACGGTCAACAATCATCTCTGCGAACACTTTCCGTATTCGCGCCAGGAGCTGTATCACCTGGTGCGTGTCGGCAAGCTCGAACGCTTCGAGCAGGTGCTGCACAAGCACGGTCGCGGGCTCGGTTGCGACATCTGCAAACCGACGGTCGCCTCGGTCCTGGCCAGCTGCTGGAACGCGTTCGTGCTGCAGAAGGAACATGCTGGCCTGCAGGATTCGAACGACTACTACCTCGCCAACATCCAGAAGAACGGCACGTACTCGGTCGTGCCGCGCGTGCCGGGCGGCGAGATCACCGCCGACAAGCTGATCGCGATCGGCATGGTCGCGAAGAAGTACGGGCTCTACACCAAGATCACCGGTGGCCAGCGTATCGACCTGTTCGGTGCGGAAGTCCACCAGCTGCCGCCGATCTGGAAGGAACTGATAACCGCCGGCTTCGAGTCCGGCCACGCGTACGGCAAGTCGCTGCGCACCGTGAAGTCCTGCGTCGGCAGTACCTGGTGCCGTTATGGCGTGCAGGATTCGGCGACGCTCGCGATCGATCTGGAGAATCGCTACAAGGGTCTGCGTTCGCCGCACAAGATCAAGTTCGCGGTGTCCGGCTGCACGCGCGAATGCGCCGAAGCGCAGGGCAAGGACGTCGGCGTGATCGCGACCGAGAAGGGCTGGAATCTCTACGTCTGCGGCAACGGCGGCATGAAGCCGCGTCACGCCGAGCTGCTGGCGTCCGATCTCGATACCGAGACGCTGTACCGCTACGTCGATCGCTTCCTGATGTTCTACGTGCGCACGGCCGATCGCCTGCAGCGCACCAGCGTCTGGCGCGACAACCTCGAAGGCGGCCTCGACTACCTGAAGGAAGTGGTGATCGACGACAGTCTCGGCCTGGGCGCCGAACTCGAAGCGGAAATGGCGCGGGTGATCGGCAGCTACCAGGACGAGTGGAACACGGCGATCAACGATCCCGAGACGCTCAAGCGGTTCCGCACGTTCGTCAACAACGAATCGGGTGACGACAACGTCGTGTTCGTCGAGGAGCGCGGCCAGATCCGGCCGGCGCGCGACGACGAACGCGCGACGTTCAAGAACATTCCGGTCGTCGCGGAGGAGGCGTGATGAATACGTCCGTGACCTGGCGGCCGGTCTGCGCACTCGACGAGATCGTGCCCGATACCGGCGTTGCCGCGCTGCTTGATGGCCGGCAGATCGCCGTGTTCCGCATCCGTGCCGACGATCGCGTCTACGCGATTTCCAACCGTGATCCGTTCTCTGGCTCCAACGTGCTGGCACGCGGATTGATCGGTGACCTGCAGGGTGAACGCGTCGTCGCCTCGCCGATCTACAAGCAGCATTTCAGTCTGGCGACCGGCCGCTGCCTCGAAGACCCGACGCAGAACGTCGCTGCATACCCGGCGCGCGTTGCCGATGGCATGGTCTGGGTCGACCCGCAGCCACTGCGCACCTATCTGCCAGCCGCGAAGCCGCGTTCCGAAAAGCAGCGTCTGGTCGTCGTCGGCAACGGCATGGCCGGCATGCGCGTCGTCGAGGAGCTGCTGGAGGCGGCACCGGATCTTTACGACATCGAGGTGTTCGGTGCCGAGACGCACGGCAATTACAACCGCATCCTGTTGTCGCCGGTGCTGGCCGGCGAGAAGCGCAGCGCCGACATCATGCTGCACCCGCCGAGCTGGTACGAAGCGCGCGGCATTGCTTTTCACGCCGGTGATCCAGCGATGGCGATCGACCGTCCGCGGCGCACCGTGACGTCGAAGTCGGGACTGAAGGCCCGTTACGACCGCCTGCTACTGGCGACCGGCTCGAATCCGATCGTGCTGCCGCTGCCCGGTCGCGAACTGGCCGGCGTGACGACGTTCCGCGATCTCGACGATGTCGGCGCGATGATCGCCGCCGCGCAGCAAAACGGACAGGCGGTCGTGATCGGCGGCGGGCTGCTCGGCCTCGAAGCTGCGCACGGTCTGGCCAAGCGCGGCATGCAGGTCACCATCGTGCATCTGATGGATCGCCTGATGGAGCGTCAGCTCGACGCACCGGCCGCCGCGATGCTCAAGCAGAAACTCGAAAGCCGCGGCATGACCGTGCATCTGGGTGCACAGACCGAAGCGATCCTCGGCGAGGATCGCGTCAGCGGCATCCGGCTCAAGGACGGCACGATCATCGATGCGACGCTGGTGGTGATGGCGGTCGGCATTCGCCCGAATACCGAACTCGCGCAGAGCTGCGGCCTGCGCTGCGACCGCGGCGTGCTGGTCGACGACACCATGCAGACCTTCGATCCACGTGTCTATGCGGTCGGCGAGTGCGTGCAACATCGTGGCCGTACTTATGGTCTGGTCGATCCACTCTGGGGGCAGGCGCATGTCTGTGCCACGCAGCTCGCCGAGCGCGGGCACACGCGCTATCGCGGCTCGCTGCTGGCAACACAGCTGAAGGTCGCCGGCATCGAAGTGTTCTCGGCCGGCGAATTCGACAGCGCTGACGGCAGCGACAATCTGGTCATGCACGACGCGCAGCGTGGCATCTACAAGCGCCTGGTGATTCGCGACAACCGCGTGCACGGCGCCGTTTTGTATGGCGACGCGCGTGACGGTGCCTGGTATTTCGAACTGATCAGCGAGAAGCGCGATATCGGCGCGATCCGCAATCGCCTGTTGTTCGGCCGCGAATTCGCGTTGCGCAACTAAAAGCCCTGCAATGAATCGATACGCTGCGGCGCTGCCCTGCCAACGGGCGGGTCGATGAACATGGCCGTGTTGCCGATCGGCGCCAGCATTGCCACCACCTGTCCGTATTGCGGCGTCGGCTGCGGCGTGCGTGTTGGACAAGACAAGCTCACGATCAGTGGTGACGTGCAGCACCCGGCCAATGCCGGCCGTCTGTGCGTGAAGGGCAGCGCGCTGGCCGAAACCTTGGGGACGGAGGCACGCCTGCTCCATCCGCAGCGCCGCGACGCCGAAAGTGGTCCGCAGCTCTGGCAGCGTGCGAGTTGGGACGATGCGCTGTCGCAAGTTGCCACGCGCTTTGCGCAGACCATTGCCGCACACGGCCCGGACAGCGTCGCGTTCTACGTTTCGGGACAGTTGCTGACGGAAGACTATTACGTCGCCAACAAGCTGATGAAGGGCTATATCGGCTCGGCCAACATCGACACCAACTCGCGCCTGTGCATGTCGTCGGCGGTAGCCGGCCACAAGCGCGCGTTCGGCGAGGACGTCGTCCCCGGTTGTTACGAAGACTTCGAGCTCGCCGATCTGGTCGTGCTGGTCGGCTCGAATACCGCCTGGTGTCATCCGGTTCTCTACCAGCGCATCGTCGCTGAAAAGGAACGGCGGCCGACGTTGCAAGTGGTCGTGATCGACCCACGCCGCACGCCGACTTGCGATATCGCCGATCTGCATCTGCCGCTCAATCCCGGCAGCGATGTGCCCTTGTTCAACGGTCTGCTGACCTGGCTTGCGGCGCATGGCGTGGTGGATGCCGACTTCGTCGCAGCGCACACGTGCGACCTGGATGCCACATTGGGTACAGCACGCGAAACCGCTGGTGATCTGGACGCGCTGGCGACGCAATGTGGCGTGCGTCGCGACAGGCTGGAAGCGTTCTTCGAATTGTTCGCGCACCACGAAAAAGTCGTGACGCTGTTCTCGCAGGGTG
>DATCXY010000135.1:0-2871 GCA_036570585.1 Solimonas sp.
CAGGGCGCTGCCGTCATCCGCCGGCGAATACAGGGCTTCAAGCTGATGTTGCAGCTCGAACTGAAAACCAACGGCTGGCAGTTCCCGGAAGCCAGCGCGCGTCTTGCAACCGCCGCAATCATTGAGATCGGCCTTGCCGAATCCGAGGCCGGACACCGGCTGCCCGACCTACGAGAAACCCTGCTGCATTACTTCAACACCGGGGCGCGATCGTGACGGCCGACACGCGCAGCAAGCTGCTGGCCACCGCCGCGTCGATCGCCGCGCAGACCGCGTATGACGACCTGTCGATTTCACGGATCTGCCAGCTCGCCGAACTGCCGGTCAGCGCGTTCAAGGCTGAATTCGGCGACGTCCAGGCGTACATCGAGGCCTTGCAGCAAGAGTTCCTGCGCAACATCCGCACCCGCATCATCCATGTCACCGACGGCTCTGCGCGTGGCACGCTGCGAATCAAGCTCGGCTCCGAAAGCTATCTTGCCTACTGCGCGGAAAATGCCGGCGTGCGCGCGTGGCTGGTCGCGGCGCGTGAGCAGCCCCGCGTACGGCGCGGCCTGCAACAGCAAAACCATAGCTTCACGCTCGTACTCGGGGCTGAACTGAAGGGCCTCGGCCGGCATTTTCCGGACGCGGCGGCACGGCTCTATATCGCCATGCTCAATGAGGTCGCCAACAGCGAACAGCGTGCGCAGCAACGCCTGCCGGAACTGCGCGAGGCGCTTTGGCACTTCCTCGATCATGTCGGTGAGCAGAACGAACGAAGCGACGCCGCTTGAGCGGCTCCGCCCCGTCACGTCGATTACAGCCAGCCACGCGCGGCAAAACTGGCTGGAACGCCCTCGCCGATCACCAGGTGATCGAGCACCCGCACATCGATGGTCGCCAGTGCCTGACGCAGGCGTTCGGTCAGTGCACGGTCGGCGGCACTGGGTTCGACGACGCCGCTCGGATGGTTATGCGCGAAGATCACGGCTGCCGCCTGCTGGCGCAGCGCGGCCTTGACCACCTCGCGCGGATAGACGGCCGCGCCGTCGAGCGTGCCGCGCGCCAGAATCTCGAATGCCAGCACGCGATGCTGGGCGTCGAGAAACAATGCGGCGAATACCTCATGGTCGAGATCGCGTAGCCGCGCCCGCAGGAAACGTTCGGCAGCCAGCGGATCCGTCAGTGCCGCGCCGCGCTGCAACTCCTCGGCCAGATGCCGGCGCGCCAGTTCGAGCACCGCTTGCAGCTGCGCGTACTTGGCCGGCCCCAAGCCCTTGGCCGCCGAAAAGCCGGCACGATCGGCACGCAGCAGCGCACGCAGGCTGCCGAACGTCGCGATCAGTTCGCGCGCGAGGTCAACCGCACTTTTGCCGGCGACACCCGTGCGCAAAAAGATCGCCAGCAACTCGGCGTCACTGAGTGCTGCCGACCCTTGCGCCAGCAGCTTTTCACGGGGTCTCTCATCTGCCGGCCAGTCGCGGATTGCCATACATCTTCTCCCTGCACGCCCGCTTATGGAGAGCCTGAATAAGCGTCGCGAACGCAGATGACGGCGGAGCGCAGAAGCCGCAGCGTAGACAGGAATACGTGAGGACTTCGAGCACCGCCATCGCGCGAGATGGCAAGCGCAGCAGCTTATTAAGACCTTCCTTAGAATGTTGCGATGAATACCGCCACGCCGTCTGTGCCGCAGCTCTCAAATCGCCGCATTTTGCTGGGCGTGACGGGGGGCATCGCGGCGTACAAGGCCGCCGATCTGGTGCGCCGCCTCAAGGAGTCCGGCGCCGACGTGCAGGTGGTGATGACGGCCGGCGCACGCGAGTTCGTGACGCCGCTGACGTTTCAGGCCTTGTCCGGCCGCGAAGTGCGTACCTCGCTGCTCGACCCGACCGCCGAAGCGGCGATGGGCCATATCGAACTGGCACGCTGGCCGGACCTGATCCTGATCGCGCCGGCTTCGGCCGATGTCATCGCAAAACTCGCGCACGGCTTGGCCGACGATCTGCTCAGCACGCTGTGTCTGGCGACCGACAAGCCGATCGCGATCGCGCCGGCGATGAATCGCCTGATGTGGGCCAATGCCGCGACGCAAGCCAATGTGCAGGCACTCGCCGCGCGCGGGATGCAACTGCTCGGTCCCGGCGCCGGCTCGCAGGCCTGCGGCGAAACCGGCGACGGCCGCATGTGGGAACCGCTGCAGATTCGCGAAGCCGTCACGCAACACTTCAGCGCCGGCCCGCTGTGCGGCGCGAAGATCGTGCTGACCGCAGGACCGACACGCGAGCCGATCGACCCCGTGCGCTATATCAGCAATCGTTCGTCCGGCAAGATGGGCTATGCATTGGCCGAAGCGCTGCAACACCTCGGTGCCAGCGTGACGCTGCTGAGCGGACCGACCAGCCTGCCGACACCGGTCGGTGTCATGCGCATCGACCTGGAGACGGCGGACGAGTTGCTTGCACATTCACTGCAGGCGGCCGCTGACGCGCAGATTTTCATCGGTGCCGCAGCCGTCGCCGACTATCGCGTCGATGCGCCGGCTGAAGAGAAAATCAAGAAGAACGACACCAACATGTCGCTGGCGCTGAGCCGAAATCCGGACGTGATCGCCGCGGTGCGCGAACGCCAGCCATCGTTGTTCGTGGTCGGCTTCGCCGCCGAAACCGAAAAGCTCGCCGAACACGCGCGCGCCAAGCTCGAGCGCAAGAAGCTGGACATGATTGCCGCCAACTGGGTCGGCCGTGGCCGCGCGTTCGATCGCGACGACAATGCGTTGTCGGTTTTCTGGTCGGATGGCGGGCGCGAGCTGGCGCAGGCCAGCAAGCACGACATCGCCCGACAGCTTGCCGCATTGATCGCCGAACGCTTTCGCGCCACGCGAAACCT
>DATCXY010000136.1:0-5581 GCA_036570585.1 Solimonas sp.
GTACGCGGCGTGGGTCTGGTCGCGGTACGCGGCGGCCTGCTCGTAATGCGCGAGCGCGGCGGCCAGATCCGGACTGCCGGATTCGACGCGCGCGGCGAGTGCATCAAGCTGCTCGTCGCCGTACCGCGTCCACCACTGGCCGCGCGACAGGCGATCCTGCGGTGTCGCCGGTGCCCAGCCGGCATCGGCATTGCGGTCGACACTGGCGCGATACTGCGCGTCGGTCGGCACGTCCGGCAGTTTGTATTGCGGCGCGAACGAGCATGCCGACAGCAACAGCGCGGCGGCACCCGCACCGATCGGCAGGTTCCGCATCAGCGCGCGATGCGCAAGCGTGCTTCGGCGCATCGTGCTTTTCCGCTGCTGCTGCCGGCCTGTCTGCGAGCCGCACCGCGTCGCCGTCGCGCAGCGAATCGGGCGGGCTGTCGATGATGCGGTCGCTGGTCTGCAGGCCGGCCACTTCGACGGTCTTGCCGAGGTCGCGCGTGATCTCGACCGGCGTCATCTTCACCTTGTGGTCCGTCGTCAGCAGCGCGACATGCATGCCGCTGCCGTCGAAGATCAGGCAGCTGGCCGGCACTGACGCGCCCTTGTTGCCGCCGGGCAGGGCGATGCGGACGTCGGCGTAGCCGCCGGGCAGCAGCTTGCCGTCGGCGTTGTCGACCGCCAGTTGCACCAGCGTGCCGCCGCTCGCGGCGCTGATCGCGCGCGCATTGCTCTCGATCTTGGCGTCGAACTCGCGGCCCGGATATTCCGGCACGGTCAGGGCCGCAGTCTGGCCAAGCTTGATCGATGCGATATAGCGCTGTGGAATCTGCACATAGACGCGCAGCTTGCGGGTGTCGGCGACCGTGAACAGCTCCGGACCGCTGCCGCCGCCGGCGCTGATCAGCGCGCCGACGTCAGTCGAGCGCGAGGTGACGACGCCGTCGAACGGCGCGACGATGCGCTGGAAGCCCTGTGTCGCGCTGAGCCGGTCGACGTTGGCGCGCGCGGCGTTTTCCGCAGCCTGCTTGGCGGCGGCATCGCCGGTCTTCTCGTCGACTTCCTGCTTCGATACCGCATCGCTGCCGAGCATCGCCTGCCAGCGCGTCGCCGTGCTTTTGGCAAGGTCGGCATCGGCCTTGGCCTTGGCCAGATCGGCGCGCGCCTGTGCGAGCTGCTGGTCGACGTCCGGCGTCTCGATTTCCGCGAGCAGCTGGCCGGCTTTCACGTGCGCGCCGATGTCGACTTTCCAGTCTTTCAGATAGCCGCTGGTGCGCGCGTAGATCGGCGCGCTGGCGTAAGCCTCGAGCCGGCCCGGCAGTTGCAGCGCGGCGCTGGCACCGAGTGGCTGCGGCTGTACGGTCGCGACCACCGGCAGTGCATTGGCGTCGGTCCAGTCGCGCAGCTGGCTGTTGCTGCGTGCGCGCTGCGTCAGGCCGATCGCGACGATCGCGATCAGCACGACGGCGATGATGATGCCGGCGGTGCGCAGGCTGCGTGGCACCGGACGGGGCGTGGTGGCGGATGGTTTAGTGGGCGACATCGGGAACTCCCGCGGGCGCGGTGGAAGGCGAGTGGGGGCGGTAGCGCGCGTGGACTATGCTGAATACGACCGGCACGAAGATCAGCGTGGCGACGGTGGCGAACAGCAGGCCGCCGATCACCGCGCGGCCGAGCGGCGCGTTCTGCTCGCCGCCTTCGCCAAGGCCGAAGGCCATCGGCGCCATGCCGATGATCATCGCCAGCGCGGTCATCAGCACCGGCCGGAAGCGCGTGAAGCCGGCATCGAGCGCGGCCTGGATCGCATCGCCGGTCTGCTCGAGGCGTTCACGCGCGAAGCTGATGACGAGGATCGAGTTGGCGGTCGACACGCCCATGCACATGATCGCGCCGGTCAGCGCCGGCACCGACAGCGTCGTATGGGTGGTGAACAGCATCCAGACGATGCCGGCGATCGCGGCCGGCAATGCGGTGATGATCACGAACGGATCGGTCCACGACTGGAAATTGACGACGATCAGGAAGTAGATCAGCACGATCGCGCCGAGCAGGCCGAACAGCAGGCCCGAGAACGCGCTGTTCATGGTCTGCACCTGGCCGCGCAAGGTGACGGTGGTGGCTTTCGGCGCATCCCTGGCCGACGCATCGACGATCTTCTGGATGTCGGCGGCGACCGCACCGAGGTCGTGACCCTGCGGCGTTGCGTAGATATCGACGACCGACATGATGTCGCGATGCGTGACCACCGCGTCGCTCATGCCGCGCGAGAGGCGGGTGACGCTGCCGAGAATCTGCGTGCCGCCGTTCGACGACGACACCGGCAGACTTTCGAGATCCGACAGTGTCTGCAAGTGGTACTGCGGGACCTGCGCGACGATCGGGTACGAGACGCTGTTGGCCGGGTTGAGCCAGAACGTCGGCGACACCTGACTGGTGCCGACCAGCGAGATCAGCATGCTGTCGGTGACGTTGCGCGCGGTCACGCCGAGCTGTTCGGCGCGCGCACGATCCATGTTCAGCTGCAGCGTCGGATAGCGCTGCGATTGCTGGATGCGCGCATCGGCGACGCCGTTGACGTAGCGGATCTTGCTCAACAGTTGCTTGGCGTAGTCGAAGTCGGCGTCAACCTTCGGGCCGCGGATCTGGATGTCGATCGGCGCTGGCGAACCAAAGTTGAGAATCTGGCTGACGATGTCGGCGGGCAGGAACGAAAACGTCACGCCGGGAAATTCCAGAGGCAGCTTCTCGCGCAGTTCGCGTACGTAGTCGGCCGTCGGCTTGTGCTCCTCGCTGAGCGCGATCTGGATATCGCCGTCCTGCGGGCCGATCGTGCCGGTGTTGTTATAGGTGTTGTTGATGCTCGACACCGGCACGCCGATGTTGTCGGCGAGCGCTTCGAGTTCGCGATGCGGGATGACGCGGCGGATCGCGTTCTCGATCTGCGCGAAGCGCTGCGAGGTTTCTTCAAGCCGTGTGCCGATCGGCACGCGCGCGTGCAGCAGGATCTGCCCCGAATCGACCGACGGGAAGAAATTGCGGCCGAGGAACGGCAGCAGCAGGAACGACAGCGCGACGAATGCCAGGAACGCCGGCACGAACACGCCGCGATGATGCAGCGCCAGATCGAGCAGATCGTGATAGCCGGCACGAAAGCGTTCGAAGCGAGTTTCGAAGCCACGCTGGAAACGCAGCAGCGGATTGCGCGACGGCGGCTGCGTGCCGTCGTCGTGGACATGCGGATGCAGCAGATACTTGGACATGGTCGGCACCAGCGTGCGCGACAGGATGAACGAGCAGATCATCGCGAACATCACCGCTTCGGCCATCGGCACGAACAGATAACGCGCGACGCCGTCGAGGAAGAACATCGGCACGAACACGATGCAGATGCACAGCAGCGAGACGAACGCCGGCGTGACGATCTGCTGGGCGCCGTCGAGGATGGCGGTCTCGACATCCTTGCCCTGTTCGAGATGCCAGTTGATGTTCTCGATCGTCACCGTCGCATCGTCGACGAGGATGCCGACCGCCAGCGCCAGGCCGCCGAGCGTCATGATGTTGAGCGTCTCGCCGAGCAGCGACAGGATCGTCACTGCGCCGAGCACCGACAGTGGAATCGACACTGCGATGATCACCGTCGAACGCCAGCTGCCGAGGAACAGCAGGATCATCAGGCTGGTCAGCGACGCGGCAAGGATGCCTTCGTGCAGCACGCCATTGACGGCGCCGCGCACGAACACCGACTGATCGCCGATCAGGTCGATCTTCAGGCCGTCCGGCACCAGCTCCTTGAGCTGTTCGACGCGCTGCTTGACGCCGTCGACGATCGCCAGCGTCGACGTCGCGCCGATCTTGAACACGGTCAGCAGCACCGAGCGGCTGTCGTTGACGTGCACGATGTTGGTTTGTGTGGCGTCGCCGTCGTGGACGAAACCGACGTCGCGCATGGTGACGTTGGTGCCGTTGACCGCCTTGATCGGCAGGGCGTTGAGGTCCTCGAATTTTTCCGGCGCGTTGTTGAGGCGGATGCTGTAGTCGGTGCTGCCGATCTTCTGCGTGCCGACCGGCAAAATCAGGTTCTGCGCGGCCAGCGCGTCGGAAATGTCCTGCGGGCCGAGGCCGCGTGCCTGCAGCTTGCTGTTGTCGATGTCGATCTTGATCTGTCGGGTCTTGCCGCCGAACGGGTACGGGATACCGGCGCCCGGCACCGTCACCAGCTGCGTGCGCACCAGATTGAGGCCGAGGTCGCCGAGGTTCTGCTCGGAAAAGCCCTGACCGGACAGCGCGAGCTGGATGATCGGCACCGTCGAGGCGTTGTAGTTGAGGATCAGTGGCGGCGTGGTGCCGGTCGGGAACGTCTTGAGGATCGTCTGCGAGACCGCCGTCACCTGCGCGTTGGCGGTGGCGATGTCGACGCCGGGCTGGAAGAAAATCTTGACGATGCCGAAGCCGACCAGCGAGGTCGATTCGATGTGCTCGATGTCGTTGACCGTCGTTGTCAGCACGCGCTCATATGGGGTCGTGATGCGCGCCGCCATCTGATCGGCCGGCAGGCCGGTGTACTGCCAGGCCACCGCGATCACCGGGATCTTGATCGCCGGGAAGATGTCGGTCGGCGTGCGCAGGTACGCGAGCGGTCCGACGATCAGGATCAGCAGCGCCAGGACGATGAACGTGTACGGCCGGGCGAGCGCGATTCTGACAAGGCCCTGCATGGCGTTTCCCGGGGAAGCGGAGGTCGTCCAGTATGCGGGGCGGTATTTAGCGAAAACCTGTCGGCTTCATGAAACAAAAGTTATGAGGTGCGGCGCTTGTGTCAGTTTCGTCGTTGCGAGGAGGCCGGAGGCCTGCCCTGAGCTTGTCGATGGGCCGACGAAGCAATCCGGATACGCCGCTCAATCCGGCCTCGCTGCCGGATTACTCCACCGCGATGCGGTTCGCGATGACGGGAACCCTGCTTCCGACCGAGACCCGCTGGACCGGTCGTGACTCTTTTTGATGCTTGATGCGGGCTCAGCTGCTGACTACCGGCGGCTGGCAATACAGCGTGACGCGGGTGCCGCCGTTGTCGCCGGTCCCGATGTCGAGCCGGAATCCATGCAATCGCACGATCGCCGAGACAATGCTCAGGCCCAGGCCCGAGCCCGGCAACTGGCGCGTGGCTTCGCTGCGATAGAAGCGCTGCAGTACTGCGTCGCGCTCGCCGGCCGGGATGCCCGGGCCATTGTCGAGCACGCATAGCCGCGCGCCGTCGCCGTCGGTGCGCGCGCGCAGCCAGATCGTGCCGCCAACAGGTGTGAACTTGACGGCATTGCTGACCAGATTGCAGATCGCTTCGAACAGCAGTTCGCGATCGGCGTCGATCGCTGGCAGCGTTTCGAGCTCCAGTTTCAGCTGCACACCCTTGTCCTCGGCCAGTGGCGAGAACAATTCGTGGATCTCTCGCAGCATGATGCCCAGATCGACGCTGCCGAAACCGGCGCGGCGGCGGCGATCCTCCATCTCGGAGATTCGCAACAGCGCGGCGAAGCGGCTGAGCAGAGATTCGACGTCGGCGACGCAGTGCTCGATCAGCACGTCGCGCTCGGCGCCGGTC
>DATCXY010000137.1:0-1933 GCA_036570585.1 Solimonas sp.
CCGCCTGTTGCAGCGTCTGCCGCCAGGCCTGCTCGCTGATGACGTACTGCGCCGCGCTGGCGGTGATGTCGTTCAGCACTGTGCCGTCTGGCTGCGGATAGTTGATCCGCTCGTACTGCAGCCGCGAGCGATCGCCGACGATCGAGATGATTTTCGGGTCGGTGAAGTACTGTTCGACCAGAGACAGCACAATCTCGCCTTCAAGCTGCCGCGCGAGTAACAGGTTGTCGAAAATCTCAGCGGTGACGACGCTGCCTTGATCCTGCTTGGCCATGATGGCCTTGCCGGACTTCGCGTCGGTTTCGAGGCCGCGGTTCTCGCCGGTGACGCCAGCAGATTCCCGGATCGTATTCAGGCCGCGATCGGCGAGCAGCAGGTTGCCCTGCACGTCGGCGCTGCGGTCCACGTCCTTGACCTTGCCGATGCCGCCATCCGCGAGCACCGCGACCCCATCGGGCGCTGCGTTTTCGTCAATGAATTCATCGAGCGTCATCACCTTCTCGTCGATGGCGCCCTTTTCCAATCGCACCTGGCGCGCCGACACGAGCCAGATCGCCTTGGACATGCTCTTGTTCGTCACGTCCTGCACGCCGCGAATCGGCCGGATCGCGCCATACGGGGCGTTGTCGCGCTTGCGGCGGTAACACCAGATCGGCACGAAAGGGAAGCGGTTGTGCTTAAACGGCGACCAGTCTTCGGCGATGATCTCGTTGTCGGTCATCACCGTGCAGCGCATCCGCATGTAGGTGCGGTCGGTGGTACCGGCGCCCTGCCCGGTGGTCTTGGTGTCCGGCTCGCGCGACCAGCACTCGATGAGCATCACGCGCTCGCGCGGATTGTTGAGCCACGCGGACGAGTCATACATCGTCCAGCGCTGCGGCAACACCGGTGTCGTGTCGCCCCACTCCTCGATGCGTCGGCCCAGCCACCAGTCCATGTAGCGCTCGTCGTCGGTGCACGCGGCCGCCGCGTCAATCGCCGCTTCACTGCCCGGGAAGTAGCCCTTGGCAATGTCGACATCGACCCAGCGAAACCGGAACAGGTAGCGCGAGTCCTCGAGATCCATGCGCGGCCCGAGCGAGTCGTACAGGATGTTCCGCCACGATTCCTTGCGCTGAAACACGGCTTCCTGTTCCGGATCGCCACGCACGCCGGTCTCGATCCATCCGAGCCCGGCTTTCACCGCATCATCGAACGCACTGCTGCGCTCGAAACCGGCGCGGTTCACATCCTCCAGATACTTCAGCAGCTTCGTCTTCACTGCGGCGTTCTGCTCGGCTTCGCGGGAGTCGTCATTACGCGCCAGCACCTTGAAATCAGTGCGTACGCGACGTTCCGTGCCGAGCAGCCAGTCGATCGTTGGCTTGACCTCGTTCCACACGACGGGCGCCTGACCGCGACGCAACATCTCCTGCGCGTCGTCGACGGCGATCTGCAGTGAGTCGTAGTAGTCCTCATCGAGCGCCATCTGAAAGCGGTTCGCCGCCTGGCGCGACATCTCTTGCCAGAACCACGATTTGTAGCGCCGGAAGCGCTGCACGCGCTGTTCGACGACGGTGCCGACGTTGCGCGTCGCGGCCGCAGTGGGCGCGCGGCGTGCCATCAGATCGAGACCTCGTGAATGACCTGTCCGCGTTCGTTCTTCGCGGTCAGTTCGAGGATCGGATCCGGGAGCGACGACTGAAACACTTCCAGCGGCGCCGGCGGCATGCCGATCAGTTCCGGCGTGTAGCGCATCACGATGTCGAGCAGATGCGACAGCTCCATCTGCGAGATCGCTCGGCCAAAGTCCGGCAGCGCCTTGGCCAATTCGTTCGCGCCCTCCTGATTCGGGCGGCCTTCTGGCGTCGCGTACTTGCCGATCGACGACAGGCAGATGGCGATCGCGAAGTCCGGACCGCGCTTCGACCAGATCACCATGGCGGGCTCGGCA
>DATCXY010000138.1:0-2292 GCA_036570585.1 Solimonas sp.
GCGAGCACGTCGTCGGAATTCGGGGTGTCCTGCGCCAATGCGGAGCGCGCGCCAAGGACGAGGAACGGGACAAGCAACAGATGACGTCGCATATCAATGCTCCGTGGGGGATGCCGCGATGATAACAATGCGGTGCGCGTCGTTCCGTTGCCGGCGCGCGGGTCCGTTCGCTGGTCGTGGTTCAGGAACTCGGCGTACGCACCGAAGCGGTCGGGTCAGCGCTGTATCGAAACACGGGCATGCGGAGACACGACGGGCGCCTTAATGCACCACGCTGCGGCGTGGCGCTCGGCGCGAACGGGAGAAGATCTCGCGGTGAACTTGGAAACAGGTCCTAGAAGCGATACGCCGGCAGACTGTGCACGTAGGCAATCGCTGCGCCGTCAGCCTTGGCCTTGATCTCGATGATGGTCTGCGTCACGACCGGCGCGGTGTAGCCGATCTGGTCGAGATAGCGACTCACCGAAACCAGTTTCGGCTCGCAGCTTTTCTCGACTTCCGCCGCCAGCTGCACCGGATCGTGCGTGCTGACGTTGATGTAGCGCTCGCCGAGCGTGTCCTGCAGGCATTGGCGATAGCTCTGCGCCAGCGTGTTGGCCTGCTGCAGATGCGTGCCGCTGACCGCGGTCGGCGGTGCTTCGGCGTGCGCAGAAAGGGCCACGAGGGCAGCGAGGGCGATCAGGTAGCGCATGGAACTTCACCGGCAGCGAAAGACGACGGGCTCAGCCTACGGCCGGCGCGTGATCGTACTGCATCGCGACCGATCGGCGGGGGCGATCGGCGGATCGACGCGCATGCGTCCGCAAACGGCGGTCAGTCGATCTCGACGATCCCGGCCGTCCCGCTCATCGGCGCTGCGCCCTCATGTCGCCGGATCGCCCAGCAGCGATGCGCCGGCGGCGGACGCTTGAAGTCCTCGTCCAGCGTCTGCGCGGTAATGTCGCGCGCATCGAACTGGCCTTCGATCAGCGTGTCGAGCCTGAAGCTGCGTCGGTTGGTCGAGAAGTACAGCGTGCCGCCCGGCGCCAGCAGCGTCATCGTGTCGCGGATCAGGCGGCCGTGATCACGCTGGATGTCGAGCGTGCCTTCCATCTTCTTCGAGTTCGAGAACGTCGGCGGATCGA
Organism: Solimonas sp.; assembly: GCA_036570585.1. Taxonomy (GTDB): domain Bacteria; phylum Pseudomonadota; class Gammaproteobacteria; order Nevskiales; family Nevskiaceae; genus Solimonas. The sequence continues at coordinate 1,125 of DATCXY010000138.1, forward strand.
GAAAGATCAGGTCGAACTGCGGCGGTTGCGGCAATTTGGCGCGCTCTTCCAGCCACAGCACGCAGTCGGCACGCGCCAGTGTGTGTTGCGGCGTGCGCTCGCCCGGTGGCGGCGGGCGCTCGAAGCGTTTCGAATGATGATCATTGAGCAGCAGATTGCGCTGCGCCCATTCCAGATACGTGTTCGACATGTCGAGCGACAGCGTGCTCGCCGCGCCGCCCTGCGCCGCATGCACGCTCGCGGCGCCGGTGTAGCAGAACAGGTTGAGGAAGCGCTTGCCGGCGGCCTCGCTCTGGATGCGCTTGCGGATCGGTCGGTGATCGAGGAACACGCCGGTGTCGAGATAGTCGTCGAAATTCACGTGCAGCTTGCAGCCGTGTTCGTCGATCACGACCATGTGCTCGTTGTCACCCTGGCGCTGGTACTGGCTCGTGCCTTTCTGTGACTGCCGCAGCTTGTAGTGCAGCCGTGCCGGTGCGATGTCGAGCACCGACTGCACGCCGGCCAGCGCACCACGCAGGCGCTTCTCAGCGCGATGCGGATCGACGGTCTTCGGCGCCGCGTATTCCTGCACGTGCGCGTGCTGTTCGCCATCGACGGTTTCATACAGATCGACCGCGACCGCGTATTCCGGCAGGTCGGCGTCATAGACGCGCCAGCAGTTCACATCGGCGCGCTTTGCCCATTTGCCGAGATGCTTGAGGTTCTTGCGCAGGCGGTTGGCGAAGTCGTCCGCCGCTTCGACGATCGGCGCCGCGCCTTCGACGGCGACCGGTGCGGCGGCAATCTCGAAGCGCAGCAGCTTGCAGGGGATTGCGCCGTTGTACAGCGACGAGATCTTCTCGGCGCGCAGGCCAAGGCGCGGCGACAGGTCGTCGCGTGCAGTGAAGAAGCCGAAGCGCCAGCCGGGAAAATTTTGTTTCAACGAGACGCCGAGCAGCGAGTACAGCTTCACGAGTTCGGCTTCGCTGGCGAGTCGTTCGCCATACGGCGGATTGGTGACGACCAGGCCCGATGTCGCGGTCGGCGGCCGTGCCGCGATCGCATCGCCCGTGCTCAGCACCAGCTTGCCGGCAAGGCCCGCGCGTTCGGCATTGGCGCGTGACGCCGTGATGGCGCGCGGTTCCAGATCGCTGCCGTAGAAGCGCGCATCGAGTTTTGCCAGGCC
>DATCXY010000139.1:0-11559 GCA_036570585.1 Solimonas sp.
GACGAAGACTGGCTCGCATTGCGCGGGCGCCTGGAAAAAGATCTCGCGCTCGCCGGCGAACCAGACAAGGCGCAGTTCGCGCGCGCTGCGCAGGCATATCGTGAGGCCTATCGCCGCTACGGCGGGTCGTACAGTGCGATCAATGCGGCGTCGATGCTGATGCTCGCCGGGCGCAAGGCGCAGGCGCGACAGATGGCGCAGGCGGCCTTGCAGAAGCTGAAGGCCGCCGACAACGAAGTCGAACGCTTCTACGCGCTGGCAACAGAGAGTGAGGCCGCCCTGCTGCTCGACGACCCGACGCGCTGCCGCAAGAAACTCGTGGCTGCCGATCGGCTATTGGCCGATGACGTCACGCGCCGCAGCCGCACACGCCTGCAACTGCGCACGCTGTGCCGGCAGCTCGGTCACGACCCGTCACTGATCGACGCGCTGCGCGTGCCGCCACTGGTGTTGCTGCAGTCCGGCCCAGATGCCGACCGCTGCGCGAATATCGTGCTGCCGCCGTTGCTGCTGCGTCTGGTCAAGTCAAGAGCGCTGCTGCACGTGTCGCTGATCTCGCCGTTCACCCTGCGGCTCTGCGAACAACTGGTTGTGCATGGCGCGCGCCTGTATCTGACATTGCCGGGCGCTCCCGGTGAACTGATCAGGCAATGGCGCGGCCGCGAGAGTGGTGCCACACATCGGCTGCAGCGCGTACTCGATGCGTCCGAAGGCGTCGCGACGCTGCGCGGTTTCCTTGCCGACGAATCGCGCTGGGCGGCAGCCGAAGCGGCACAAATGAATCGCGGCCTGGCGCGGCTCAATGCCGAACGTCTCGGACTGCGGATGCAGACCGTCGATTGTCTCGGCGGCCCGGCGCTCCGCTGTCGGCACGTTGCGGCCGAACCCGCAGCCGGAACATCGCGTTCCGCGCCGTCGATCGCGCGACGCATGGCCGGCCTGATCTTCGCCGACTTCACCAGTTTCCGCCGCCTGCGCGATCCGATATTTCCGCGCTATTACCGCGACATCATGCAGACATTGGCGAAGCTGCTCGACCGCCATGCACCGCATGTGCTGGTCCGCAAGACCTGGGGCGATGCGCTGCACGTGGTCACCGACGATGCAGCGAGTGCCGCACACATCGTCAGCGAAATCCACCACACGCTCGAACAGCATCGCCTGCGCGATGACGGCGTGCTCGGCGATCTGGAATTGCGCATCGCCGCACATTACGCACCGGCCTACGCGGGCTTTGATCCGGTCGAGGAGAAAACGTCGTACTACGGCTCACAGCTGTCGTTCGCGGCACGCATCGAACCGGTGGTGCCGCCGAGCATGATCTACGTCACCGAATCCTTCGCCGCGCAAGTGGCGATCGAAGCACCCGACGATTTCATGCTCGACTACGCGGGCGAAGTGGAATTCGCGAAGCAGTTCGGGACGTATCGGCTGTATTCGTTGCGGCAACGATACAGACGGTTATCGTCGTAGAGCCTCTCACCAATTGGACGAGCAGAACAGGCTGGAAGCGGCTCCGGCTTCACGCTCACCCACGACAACGAAACAGAAACGGGGAACCCGCGAGCGCGTCAGGCGCGTTACATGCCGTCCACCCTCAATCCCGAATCTTCAACACCTGCTCCTGCGCGACACCACCAGCAAGCCGCCAGGCCCGCATCTCCAGCACACCCTTGGTGTTGAGCGATACCACCAAGCTCAGCAAACCATCACGCAACTCGCTCGACCTCGGCACCGCTTCGGCCTCGGGATGCGACCAGAGATTCGCCCATAGCGCATCACCGTCGGCCACCGCTTCGCGATTGAGCAGGAACGCCGCCGGCGCACCGCCACGCGCGGCGACCACACCGCGTATCGCTTCCGGCTGCGCGATCTGCGCTTCGTGCAGGATGCGGATCGCCAGATGGCGCGGCATCACCAGAACCTCGGTCATCGTCAATCTCCATGATCTTTTTTGCCGCAGACCGGGCAATCCGGATCGGCGGGAATACGGTGGGAACGCCACTGCATCTGCAACGCATCCCAGGTCAGCAGTTTGCCGGCATCGTCGCGCCGGCCGAGCAGGAATTTGAGTGCGACCAGTGCTTGCAGGCTGCCGACGGTAGCCACGACCGGCCCGAGTATGCCGGCTTCCTCGCAGGTTTCCGCGAGTTCGCCGTCGTCGGCGTACAAGCAGCGGTAGCACGGTCCGCCGCTGGCAGCATCGAATACGGCGAGCTGGCCTTCGAAGCGGATCGCCGAGCCCGACACCAGCGGCTTGCGCGCACGCACGCACGCGGCATTGATCGCGAAGCGGATCGGAAAATTGTCAGTGCAATCGAGCACGACGTCGGCGTCACGAACAGCGGCCAGACCGTCATCGGAACCGAAGGTCTCGATCTCGACCTCGCGATTGAGCGCCATCAGTTGCGCGGCGGCGGCATCCGTCTTGGCACGGCCAACATCGCGCTGGCGATACAAGGTCTGGCGCTGCAGATTGCTGACTTCGACGCGATCGTGGTCGCACAGCAGCAGGCGACCGATGCCGGCACCGGCGAGCAGGCTGGCGGCCGGCGAGCCGAGGCCGCCGAGGCCGACGATCAATACCGTCGAATCGCGCAGCAACTGCTGTCCGTTGACGCCGACTTCGCGCAGGATGACCTGGCGACCGTAGCGCGCGAAATCGGTCATGGCAGCCGTCCGCCCGTGGCACGTTCGCGACCTTCCAGATCACGCCGCGTCGTGATCGCCGCGAAGCCGGCATCGGCAAACAGCTTGCGTACCGCCGCGGCCTGATCGTAACCATGCTCGACCAGCAAGGAGCCACCGCTGTTCAAGTGCGCGGGCGCGCCGATGATGATTTCGCGCAGGGCCTGCAGGCCATCGCCGCCATCGCTCAGCGCCAGCATCGGCTCGTGATGCAGTGCGGCCAGATGTGGATCACCGTCGGCGACGTATGGCGGATTCGATACCGACAGATCGAAGCGCGCATCGCCGAACGCGCGCCACCAATGACCCTGCCGGAAATTCACGACCCGTTGCGCGCGCGTCGCGTTGCACCGTGCAATCGCCAGTGCCGCTTCCGACACGTCGCTGAGCGTCACATCGGCCTGCGCCCGTTCGACGGCGATTGCCAGCCCGATCGCGCCGCTGCCAGTGCCGAGATCGGCGACATGGCGCGGTTCGGCTTTCGGCAGCAGTTCGAGCGCCCATTCGACCAGCAATTCGGTCTCCGGCCGCGGCACCAGCACCGCCGGCGTCACCAGCAGATCGAGCGTCCAGAACGGTTGCGAACCGGTGAGGTACGCGATCGGCTCGCGACCCGCGCGCCGCTGCGATAGCCCCGCCAGTCGGTTCGCGTCGGCGTCGCACAACTGCTCGCGACCGCGCATGCGCAGCTGCGTGCGGGTCAGACCGAGCACATGCGACAACAGAATCTCGGCATCCAGACGCGCACTGTCACTGCCGGTCGCGATCGTCGCCTGCGTCTGCGACAGCGCTTCGTCCAGCGTCATGCTTCGCCCAACTCCGCCAAAGCTTCGGCCTGCGCTTCGGCGAGCAGTGGCTGAATGACGGGATCGAGATCGCCAAGGACCACACGCTCAAGCTGATACAGCGTCAGGTTGATGCGGTGATCGGTAACGCGCCCCTGCGGAAAGTTGTAAGTACGAATGCGCTCTGACCGATCTCCGGAGCCGACCAGTTTCTTGCGCTGTGCAGCGCGCTGGCTGGCATTCTTCTCTCGCTCGGCTTCCGACAGCCGCGCCTGCAGCAGCGCCATCGCTTTGGCGCGGTTCTTGTGTTGCGAGCGTTCTTCCTGACATTCGACGACCACGCCACTCGGCACGTGCGTGATGCGGATCGCGCTTTCCGTCTTGTTGACGTGCTGGCCACCGGCGCCACTGGAACGGAAAGTGTCGAACTTCAGATCGGCCGGATTGATCGTGATCTGCGATTCCTCGACTTCCGGCAGCATCGCGACCGTCGCGGCGGAGGTGTGGATGCGCCCCTGCGCTTCGGTTTCCGGCACGCGTTGCACGCGATGCGCGCCGGATTCGTACTTGAGTTGCGAATAAACGCCGAAGCCGATGATGCGCGAAATGACTTCCTTGAAGCCGCCGTGCTCACCTTCGTTGGCGGACAAGACTTCGACCTGCCAGCCACGCGTTTCCGCGTACTTGCTGTACATGCGGTGCAGGTCACCGGCGAAGATCGCCGCCTCGTCGCCGCCGGTGCCGGCGCGGATTTCGAGGAACACGTTGTTGTTGTCGAGCGGGTCCTTCGGCACCAGATAGCCTTGCAGCTCGGCTTCCAGCGCGTCGATGCGCGCGCGGACCTCCGGCCATTCGGCGTCCGCCATCGCGCGCATCTCGGGATCGTTATCGCGCTGCATCGCTTCAAGATCAGCGAGCGCGTGGGTCGCATCGCGATGCGCCACGTAGTTCTCGGCGAGCGGCCCGAGTTGCGCATATTCCTGCGACAGGCGACGGAATTTTTCGTTGTCGGCAATGACGCTGGCGTCGCCGAGTTCGCGCGCGAGTTCTTCGCGACGTTCGGCCATCGCTTCGAGCTTCTGTAGCAGAGAGGCTTTCATGGATACAGGAATCAGGTGGGAAACGCAGCCATCACCAAAGCGCGCTGCGCGGCGCTGCACTGCCGACCACGCCGCTAATGCTCGTCGTCGGGCAGATCGAACAGCTTGCGGGCGGTATTGAGCAACATCGCCTGCTCGACGGCATCGGCCTTGCGCAGCACCTGCGACGGCGCATGCAGGATCTTGTTGCTGAGCGTGTCGGCAACGAAGCCGAGCACGTCCTCGACCGATTCCCCGGCCGCCAGCTTGCGGCGCGCCTTGTCGAGCACATCATCACGACTGCTGCGGGCCTGCGCGCGCAACATGCGAATGGTGTTGCCGGCGTCGCGGCTTTCCAGCCAGCGCGTGAACTGCTGCGCTTGCGTCGTGATCAGCAACTCCGCCTGACGCGCGGCTTCTTCGCGCAGCTTCAGATTTTCGGAAATGACGTTGCGCAAATCGTCGATCGTGTACAGATAAATGTCTTCGAGCTCGGCGATTTTCGGATCGATATCGCGCGGCACCGCGAGATCGATCATCAGCACCGGCTTGCGACGCCGCGATTTCACGGCGCGTTCCATCTGCTCGCCGCTGACGATGAATTCGCGCGCGGCGGTCGATGCGATCACCAGATCGGCGTCCGGCAAATAGGTGTGCAGATCGTTGAGACTGATCGCGTAGCCGTGCACCTCGCGGGCGAGATGCTCGGCGCGTTCGAGCGAACGATTGGCGACGACGATGCGGCCGACGCCATGACGCTGCAAGTGCTGGGCAACCAGACGGATCATCTCGCCCGCGCCGATCAGCACCGCAGTCTGCCCCTTGAGATCGGCAAAGATGCGCTTGGCCATCTGCAGCGCGGCATACGCCACCGATACCGGGTGCGCGCCCACCTGGGTCTGCGAACGCACCAGCTTGGCCACCGAAAACGAATGCTGGAACAGGCGCGACAGCACCGGGCCGATCGACTTGATCTCGCTGGCAAGCGCGTAGCTGTCCTTCATCTGGCCGAGAATCTGCGGCTCGCCGACAACCATCGAGTCCAGTCCCGCCGCCACACGCAGGCTGTGGGTGATGCTGCCCAGATCACGATGCGTGTAGGCGAACTTCTCGATATAACCTTCCGGCGCCTGACGCTCGCGGCGCCACCATTCGAGCAGACGCGATTCGGATTCGAGCCCCGTCACGGTCATGATTTCGGTGCGATTGCAGGTCGAAAGAATCGCCGCCTCATCGACGCCCGGCATCGCCCGTAGCCGCGTCAGCGACGCAGTGAGATCGGCTGCGGTGAATGCCAGCCGCTCACGTGCCTCGACAGGCGCGCGATGATGGCTGAGACCGAGCGTGACGAGGGCCATTGGCTATCTGGGCGAAAACTCACCGTCATTCTACGCCAGCAGGCGCCGCTTGATGGTCGGTGCGTGCACGGACACGCGGCCACGCGGAACCTGCTTGCGCGCATAATGTCTTTCGTACATAGCCCGCCCGATCCGCCCTATGCGCTTCTCACCGTTGATCCGTCATTCCGGCTTCAGCCTGCTGCTGATCGCCAGTTCCGCAATGGCCGCCGGCGCAAGCGACGCGACCACACCGATCGTGCCGCCAGCGCCAGCACCCGTCGCCGTCGCGCCGCCAGCACCGAACCCCGTCACGCGCGAGGCCGATGCCGAAGCGCAGTTCCATGTGATGGCGGGCGAGATGGCGGCCGGTCGCAACCAGCCCGGCATCGCGGCGAGCGAGTTCATCGCCGCGCTGCAACGGGTCGATGATGCGGATCTCGCCAAGCGCGCCACCGCACTGGCGATCGCCGCCAATGACGAGGGTCTGGCTTTGCAGGCTGCGCAGCGCTGGCTGCAGGTCGAGCCGACATCGATGGATGCGCGTGAAGTGATCGCCCGCGTCGCGCTCAGCCACCGTGATCTGGCCACCACTACGGCGCAGTGCGAGGCGATCGTCGAAGGGCATGCGGGCGGCATCGACGAGGGGCTGCGCATCGCAGCCTCGATTCTGAGTCAGGCGGCCCCACAAGACGGCGATGCCGCGATGTCGGTGATCCAGCAGCTCGCCGCCAAATACCCGGACAATGCCGGTGCACCCCATGCGGTAGCGCTGGTGGCCCTGCGTTTCAACCAGCTCGAGCTGGCCGATAGTGCTTCGCAGCAAGCGCTGCAGATGGCACCGAAAGATCGCGAGGAGAAGCTGCTGCGCGTCGGCGTACTGGTGCGACTCGGCCGTACCGATGACGCCGATGCGGCGATCGAGAAACTGGTGAAGAAGGACGCCAAGGCCGACGACATCCGGCTGGCATACGCCAAGCTGCTGCTCGAATCGAATCAGCGCGAGGCGGCGCGCACGCAGCTGCAGAAGATCCTCGAACACACGCCGAACGAGGCCGACGCGATGTTCGCGCTGGCGGTGATGGCGATCAACGACAAGGACTACGACACCGCCGAGCAGTACCTCAAGCCGCTGCTCGAAGGTGAACGCAGCCAGGACGCCGCGTTCCAGCTCGGCCGGATGTATGAAATGCAGGACGATTACGCGACCGCGCTGCAGTATTACGGCCGCGTCGATCATGGCGGCCAGGCGATCGAGGCGGTCATGCATCAGTCCGCAATGCTGTCCAAGCTCGGCCATCTCGATGCCGCACGTCAGCAGTTGCAGTCGCTGCGTGACAACTTCCCGCAGTTCGCGCCGCGTTTCACGCTGGCCGAAGCCGAGCTGCTGCTCAATGCGCAGAAATACGACGACGCGCTCGATGTGCTCGATGTCGCGCTCAAGGACCAGCCCGATGACGCCGACCTGCTCTACAGCCGCTCGCTGGTCTACGAGCGCATGAACAAGATCGACGCCGCCGAAAAGGATTTGCGCACGGTGATCGCCAATCAGCCGAACGATGCGCGCTCGCTGAACGCGCTCGGCTACATGCTGGCGGTACACACCCAGCGACTCGACGAGGCGCACGATCTGGTCGGCAAGGCGCTGAGCCTGGACCCGGACGACGCATCGATCATCGACAGCATGGGCTGGGTCGAATACAAGCGCGGCAACAAGGATGTCGCCAGCCAGTTGCTGAAGCGTGCATTCGCCGACTTCCCCGATCCGGAAGTCGCCGCACATCTCGGCGAGGTGCTGTGGGCGCAAGGTCACAAGGACGAGGCACGCGACATCTGGAACCATGCGCTCAGCCAGAGTCCGGATCATCCGGTGCTGACCGAAACCATGCAGCGTCTGGAGCGCTGAGCGTCCTGCGCATCGCCCGGCTCACTGTCATGCGTCGCCATCTGCTGCGCGTCAGTACCGCGCTGCTGGTGGCGCTGTGCAGCGCCTGCGCGACGCTGCAACCCGCGCCGGTCGATCGGGCCGGGGTCAATGCGAAGTGGCGCACACATCACGACACGCTGGCATCGATCCAACACTTCACGCTCAATGGCCGCGCCGCGTCCGGCGTCGGCGTCAAGGCCGATCTGCGCTGGCAGCAGTTCGATGACGGCCATTTCGAGATCCGCATCGCCGGGCCGTTCGGTGCCGGCGCGGTCGCCATCAGCGGCACGCCGGACCACGTCGAGATCCGCACCAAGGATGGCGTCGAGCACACCGATGATCCGCAAGCCTGGCTGTTTCAGCGCGCCGGCTGGAGCTTCCCGATCGCGGGCCTGCGCTGGTGGGTGCTGGGCTTGCCGGCACCCAATGCGCCCGCGCAAATCGAATTGGACGCACAAGGCCGATTGGCAGCGCTGACGCAGGCCGGCTGGACACTGCAATACCAGGAGTATCAGGACGTCGGCGACATCGCGCTGCCGCGTCGCTTCGAAGCGAAGAACCAGCAGATCACGCTCAAGCTGATCGCCGACGAATGGACGGGCATCGACGCGCGCTCGCGCGCGCTGCTGCCGGCCCCGTAAACTGCGCGCCCCGGTTTCCGGCGCCCGCGCCGTCACAGCACGTTCATGACCCAGACTTCATTGCCGCCGGCCGGTCCGTTTACGGCCGCGTTCACCTGGCCGGCGCCGGCCAAGCTCAATCTGTTTCTGCATGTCACCGGCCGACGTGCCGACGGCTACCACCAGTTGCAGACCGTGTTCCAGTTCGTTGATCTGCACGACAAGCTGTACTTCGTGCCGCGCGGTGATGGTGAATTCACCCGCAGCGGCGCGCCAGCCGGCATCAGCGAGGACGACGATCTGGTGCTGCGCGCGGCACGCGCGATCCGCCAGGCGTCGGGCGCCAATCTCGGCGCCGACATCCGCATCGAGAAGCGCATCCCGCTCGGCGCCGGCCTCGGCGGTGGTTCCAGCAACGCGGCGACCACGCTGATTGCGCTCAACCGGCTGTGGAATCTGGGCCTGCCCAACGATGAGATCGCGCAGATCGGCCTGTCGCTCGGCGCCGATGTACCGGTCTTCGTGCGCGGCCTTGCCGCGTGGGCGGAAGGCGTCGGCGAACGCCTGCGCCCGGTGACCATCGACGAGCCCTGGTATCTGATCGTCACACCGCCGGTCGCGGTCAGTACTGCCGAGATTTTCCGCGCACCGGAATTGCCGCGTGCCCATCCGCGGATCGACTTCGACGATTTTCTCGCCGGCCGTGCAGGCAATGACTGCGAAGCCACCACCTGCGCGCGCTACCCGGCCGTGCACGATGCCCTGGTCTGGCTGCGCCGGCACGCGCCGCAGACGCGCATGTCGGGGACCGGCGCTTCGCTGTTCGCCGCGTTCCCCGCGCGCAGCGATGCCGAAACGCTCGCCGGCCAGCTGCCGGGCGGGTGGCAACACTTCATCGCCCAGGGCCGCAACCGCTCGCCGCTGCTCGACGCCGTGGCGCGTTCGTAGCGGTCGATTGAATTTGAGTGCAAGACAATGGCCGATACGCGGCGAGCATCCGATATAATGCGCGCCCATTCGGAGACAGACCGTCATGTCCGGATGTTCAGTTGGGGCGTCGCCAAGCGGTAAGGCAACGGGTTTTGATCCCGTCATTCGGTGGTTCGAATCCATCCGCCCCAGCCATTTCTTGTTCGCGAAGCGCCGTTTTTCCGGGCTGCGCGGGTCTGGTCGCGACTGAGCGCGACGCCTGATCGCTACATTTTCACGCAGCACCCACGAGAGAAATCGCAGGCGCACGCATGGTCGATCACACTTTGATGCTGTTCTCGGGCAACGCGAACCCGAAACTCGCGCAGGACATCGCCGGCTATCTGAAGACGCCGCTCGGCCACGCGATGGTCGGCAAGTTCTCGGACGGCGAAATCCAGATCGAGATTCTCGACAACGTGCGTGGCCGCGACGTGTTCGTCGTGCAGCCGACCTGCGTGCCGACCAACGACAACATCATGGAACTGCTGATGCTGCTCGATGCGCTGAAGCGCTCGTCGGCCAGCCGCGTTACCGCCGTGATCCCCTATTTCGGCTACGCCCGACAGGATCGTCGCCCGCGCAGCGCGCGCGTGCCGATCTCGGCCAAGGTCGTTGCTGACATGATTGGCGAATGCGGCGCCGACCGCGTTCTCACCGTCGACCTGCATGCCGACCAGATTCAGGGCTTCTTCAATATCCCGGTCGACAACGTCTACGCCAGCCCGGTGCTGCTCGGCGAAATCTGGCGTCGCAAGTACGAGAACCTGATCGTCGTCGCGCCGGACGTCGGCGGCGTGGTCCGCGCCCGCGCCGTCGCCAAACGGCTCGACGATGCCGATCTGGCGATCATCGACAAGCGCCGTCCGAAGCCGAACGAATCGCGCGTCATGAACATCATCGGTGATGTTTCCGGCCGCACCTGCGTGGTCGTCGATGATCTGGTCGATACCGCCGGCACCCTGTGCAAGGCCGCTGCCGCGCTGAAGGAAGAAGGCGCGATCAAGGTTGTCGCCTACGTCACGCATGCGGTGCTGTCAGGTCCGGCGATCAGCAACATCAGCAACTCGGAGCTCGACGAGCTGGTCGTCACCGACACGATCCCGCTGTCAGCCGCCGCCCAGGCCTGCCCGAAGATCCGAACCTTGTCGATCGCCGGCCTGCTCGCCGAAACGATCCGCCGCATCTCCGCCGAAGAGTCCGTCAGCTCGCTGTACGTCGATTAGCGGCGCACCCCGCCGGGCAGTTTCCCCCTGACTTCTGTACAATCCGCGCCCCGCCGTCTGGTCGCGGACGGCGGTCGAGTGCTTTTTGGGTTTTTCAGATTTTTCGGAGTATTTCCATGAAAGAGAATTTTGTTGTTGTCGCGGAACCCCGCGCAGATCAGGGCAAGGGTGCGAGCCGCCGCCTGCGTCGCACGGGCAAGGTTCCGGCCATTGTTTACGGGGGCAAAGAAGGCCCGGTCTCGATCAGCGTCTCGGGCAACGAGCTGTTCAAGCAGCTCAAGATCGAAGCGTTCTATTCGCGCTTGCTGACACTGCAGATCGGCGCCGCGAGCACCGAGCAGATCGTGCTCAAGGACCTGCAGCGCCATCCGGTCAGCGGCTACGCGATCCACGCCGACTTCCAGCGCGTGCTCGCCGACCAGCTGTTGCACATGCACGTGCCGCTGCACTTCAAGGGTGGCGACGTGGCACCGGGCGTCAAGACCGGCAACGGCATCGTCGAGCATCACCTCAACCAGGTCGAAGTCGAGTGCCTGCCGAAGGATCTGCCGGAATTCATTGAGGTCGATCTGTCGGCGCTCGAAGTGAACGAGTCGGTCCACTTGTCGCAGCTCGGACTGCCGGCCGGCGTCGCGCTCGTGCAGCTCAAGCACGAGAACGACCAGTCGGTTGCCTCGGTGCATCTGCCGCGTGGCGCAATTGAAGAAGAGTCCGTGCAGGCAGAAGAAGCTGCCGCAGCAGCGGCGGCAAGCGCGGCTGCCGCGGCTCCGGCCGCTGCCGACGCCAAGAAGGACGAGAAGAAGAAGTAAGAGCCTGAGCCGCGTGCGGCGCGCGAGCGTCAGCGCGCAAGCCCATCCGCACGAGCAGCGGCACAGACTCGAAACCGCTCGTCTCTTCCGGGACGAGCGGTTTTTCTTTGAGCACGACC
>DATCXY010000140.1:0-2063 GCA_036570585.1 Solimonas sp.
GGGCCGACGAACGCATCGATCACGCGTTCGGTCAACGGTCCGCGAATGCCGCCGAGCATCCGGCCGAGATGCGCGAGCAGCGGAAACTCGATGCGGTGCCGCCAGCCGGCCGGCGACGCGGTGGCGTTCATCAGCACTGCGGCGCCGATGCGGTCCGGGTATTGTGCGGCGACGGTGCCGCCGATCATGCCGCCCCAGGAATTGCCGACCCAGTGCGTGCGCTCGATCTGCAACGCATCAAGCAGGTCGACGATGCAGCGTGCGCATTCGTCGAAGCTGAAATTACGGCTCAGCGCATCGCTGCCACCGTGACCCGGCGGGTCGACGAGCACGACGCGATGGCAGCCGATGAAGTGTGTGGCCTGCGCCGCCCACATGCGGCCGTCCATCATCAGGCTCGGCCAGAACACGATCACCGGGCCGTCACCGCCGACACGGACCTGCAGCGCGCCGAGCGACGTCGGCGCGCGACGCGTTTGCAGGGCCGCGAGTCGCGCGTCGTCGGTCACGGCTTCGCGGGCGGGCGCTTGCGGTGCATGACCGCTTCGGCGCGTTTGATCACTGCATTCGCGTACATCGAGTATGGCGCGAAGCGCTTGAACAGCCAGATGCGCCGTTCGGAAGCATGCGTGAGGATATGGAAACGTCCGGCTGCCACACCGGTCGCAATCTTGTTCGCGATCTCCTCCGGTCCGACCTTGGCCTTGCCGACCAGCTTGCGCGTGAACGCGTCCAGCTCGGCGCTGGTCGCGCGCTGGGTCTCGTGCAGATTGGTGCGGAAGAACGCCGGACAGACCACGCTGACTTGAATGCCGTAACGGTGCAGCTCGGCCTTCAGCGTTTCCGACAAGGCGACCACCGCGGCCTTGGTGGTGTTGTACGCCGCCATCTGCGGCGGATGGATCAGGCCGGCCATCGACGCGATGTTGACGATCACGCCGCTGCCCTGTGTTTTCAGCAGCGGTGTGAACACGCGGCAACCACGCACGACGCCGAGCAGATTGATGTCGACGATCCACTGCCAGTCGTCCATCGTTGTTTCGTCGATCGGGCCGCTTTGCGCGACGCCGGCATTGTTGAACAGCAAATCGACGCCGCCGAACTGTTCGACCATCTGTTCGCGCGCGCTGATCAGGTCCGCCTCGCTGCGCACGTCACAATGGATGTAGAACGCCTCTCCACCGAGCGCACGCAGCGCGCTCAGCGTCTCTGCGCCGCGCGCGTCATTGAGATCGCCGATGCCGATGCGGCCGCCGTTGCGCGCGTAGTGTTCGGCCAGTGCACGGCCGAGCCCGGATGCGCCGCCGGTGATGAAAACGCGCTGACCCTTCATCCCAGTCTTTCCTTTTCGAGCTGTGCCGACAGCTTGGCGTACTTGCCGAGTTCGACACGCGCAATCATGCCGCGATGCACGGCGTCCGGACCATCCGCCAGGCGCAGCACGCGTGCCGTCGCATACAGCGCCGCGAGCGGGAAGTCATGCGACAGGCCGGCGGCGCCATGGATCTGGATCGCCTCGCTGACCACCTGTTCAAGCACGTTCGGCGCCACCACCTTGATTGCCGAAATCTCGGTCAGCGCCGCATGCACGCCGATCTTGTCGATCTTCCACGCCGCGAACAATGTCAGCAGGCGCGCCTGATCGATGGCGATGCGCAGGTCGGCAATCCGCTCGCGATTGCCACCGAGATTGATCAGCGGTTTGCCGAACGCGACGCGGCGCAGTCCGCGTTCGATCAACAGTTCCAGCGCCCGCTCTGCGGCACCGATGCAGCGCATGCAGTGATGGATGCGGCCCGGCCCGAGTCGGCCTTGCGCGATCTCGAAGCCCTTGCCGAGACCCTTGATGATGTTGGCCTTCGGCACACGCACATTGTCGAAATGCACTTCGCCGTGGCCATAGGGTTCGTCGTACTCGCCGAACACCGGCAGCATGCGTTCGATCGTCACGCCGGGCGTGTCGAGCGGCACGATCACCATGCTGTGTTGCTGGTGGCGATGCGCGCCGGTATCGGACAGTCCCATGAAGATCACGAAGCGGCAGTTCGGATGGCCGATGCCGG
>DATCXY010000141.1:0-13072 GCA_036570585.1 Solimonas sp.
GAAAACAAAAAGGGGGCCGGTCGCGGTGCGCATCAGATCACCACCAACTCCGCCCGCAGCGCGCCTGCTTCCTTGAGCGCTTCGAGGATCGCGACCAGATCGCCTGGCGCGGCGCCGACTTGATTCACGGCCTTGACCAGATCGTCGAGATTGACGCCGGTATCGAACACGAACATGTGGCCGGCGCCTTCCTGCGTGACTTCGATCTGCGAACGCGGCACCACCACCGTCTGGCCGTCGGAGAATGGCGCGGGCTGGCTGACCTGCGGCTTTTCGGAAATCGTCACCGCCAGCGAGCCGTGCGACACGGCGGCCGGCATCACGCGCACGCGACTGCCGATCACGACCGTGCCGGTACGTGAATTGATCACGACCTTGGCCGCCGCATCGCCCGGGTCGACCTCGATGTTCTCGACCACCGACAGGAAGGCGACACGCTGATTCGGATCGACCGGTGCCTGCACGCTGACCGTCACCGCATCCTGCGCGCGCGCCATCGGGCTGCCGAGTGCGGCATTGATGCTCTGCGCCATGCGCGCGGCAGTCGTGAAATCGGCGCTGTGCAGATCGAAGCGCAGTTCC
Source organism: Solimonas sp. (assembly GCA_036570585.1). Lineage (GTDB taxonomy): Bacteria > Pseudomonadota > Gammaproteobacteria > Nevskiales > Nevskiaceae > Solimonas. Next base: position 583 of record DATCXY010000141.1, read on the forward strand.
GGCGACGACCCAAAGCCGCTGGCGACGACGCGTTCGACCTGTGCACCGTTCGGAATCCGTCCGGCGCTGGGAACGTTGATCGAGATGCGTGAGCCGTCCTTGCCGGACACGCCGAGGCCACCGACGATGACGTTGCCCTGCGCGATCGCATAGACCTGCCCGTCCGCGCCCTTCAGCGGCGTCATCAACAAGGCGCCGCCACGCAGCGAGCCAGCGTTGCCAAGCGACGAAACGGTGACGTCGATCTGCTGGCCGGGTTTGGCGAACGCCGGCAGCTCGGCGCTGATTGCGACCGCTGCGACATTCTTCAACTGCGGATTGACGTTGGCCGGCACCGTGATGCCGAGCTGCGCGAGCATTGATTTGAGGCTCTGCGTGGTAAACGGTGCCTGCGTGGTCTGGTCGCCCGAGCCATCGAGACCGACGACCAGACCGTAACCGACCAGCGGATTGCTGCGGACACCCTGCACATCGGCAAGATCCTTGATGCGCTCGGCATGCACGAGTGTCGGAAACATCATCAGGGCCAGCGTCAGGCCGCGGCAGAGCCGTAGTTGGCGATCATGTCGACGCATCAGCGAGTAGCGCATGGTCGCGCTCCTAGAACGGAAACAGCACGGAATTGAAGAAGCGCGCCAGCCAGCCCATTGCGTTGGCATCGGCGACTGCACCGTTGCCGGCATAGCTGATCCTGGCGTTGGCGATACGGTCGGAAGTCACGCTGTTGTTGGCGGCGATGTCGATCGGCCGGACGATGCCTTCGAGCGCGACGCGCTCGGCGCCCTGATTCAATGACACCTGCTTTTCTCCGCGTACGACCAGATTGCCGTTCGGCAGCACGCGCGTGACGATCACCGTCACCGAGCCGGACAAGGTGTTCGACTGCGTCGACGCGCCACCACCGGCAAAAGACTGATCGGAGCCCAGATCAAAACCGAGCACACCGGTGCCATTGACGCTCAGCGGCCGACCGAGCAGCGTTGGGTTGACGATGTCATCCGAGGTTTTTTTGGCGGTGCTGGTGTTGGCCTTCTTCTCGGCATTGGTTTTTTCGACCAGCATGACGGTCAACAGATCGCCGACGCGTCTGGCTTTCTGATCCTCGAACAACGCGAGCCCACCACCCGCCGAATAGATCGAGCCATCGCTGGCCGGCACCGGCACTGCCGCGGCTTCCGGCGGCACCACCGGCTCGTCGCGCGACGGTGCGATCGCACAGGCCGCAAGCGGCAGGCACAGGAACGCAAGAAGGTGGCGCATCGTCGTGCTCACAGATTCTGCGTGACGTACTGGAGCATCTGGTCGCTGGTCGAGATCGCCTTCGAGTTCATCTCGTAAGCGCGCTGCGTCTCGATCATGTTGACCAGTTCTTCGACGACGTTGACGTTGGAGCCTTCGAGCGCGCCTTGCTGCAGGCCGCCGAAGCCGTTCGAGCCGGGCGCCGCGGTCTGCGGCGAGCCGCTGGCGGCGGTTTCGGTATAGAGGTTTTCGCCCTTCGGCTGCAGACCCGCGGGATTGATGAAATCGGCGGTCAGGATCTGGCCGACCTGTTGCGGCTGCGGCTCGCCACTCATCTGCACGGACACGATGCCGTCGGTGCTGATCGAGATGCTCTGCGCGCCGGTCGGGATCTGGATACCCGGCTGCAGCGGATAACCGCTGGACGTGACGATCTGGCCCTGGCTGTCCGGCTGGAAAGTACCGTCGCGCGTGTACGCGAGCGTGCCGTCCGGCATCTGCACCTGGAAGAAGCCGCGACCGTCGATCGCGATATCGAGCGCGTTACCGGTCTGCGCCAGGTTGCCCTGCGTGAAACTTTTTTCGGTGGCGACCACGCGCACGCCGGTCCCGAGCATCAGGCCCGACGGCGCCTGCGTCTGCTGCGAGGTCTGTGCGCCCGGCTGGCGCACGGTCTGATAGAGCAGATCCTCGAACGCAGCGCGGCCTTTCTTGAAACCGGTGGTGTTGACGTTGGCAAGATTGTTCGACACCACCGTCATGCGCGTCTGCTGCGCATCGAGTCCGGTCTTGGCAACCCAGAGTGCTTGATCCATGGTACTGGTCTCCGACGGAATTCCGTCTGTGCCGGAACCTCTGCAGGTTCCGGACCAGCGACGATGTGTCGGAATTTCGCCGCGGGGATGCGCATGCCTCGATACACGCGACACGTTCGTGTCGCGCACTCGGCATGAACGGTTTGCGGGGAAAGCGTTTCACCGCGCCGTTCACGCCGAGTGCCGCGCGCAGCGCGGTGTATCGAGGCGCGCGCAGCAATACGGCGAAATCGCGCTAGCCGCCCATCCGCGTCAGCGTCGATGACGCCGCGGCGTTGTCTTCGGTGGTCTTCATCAGCTTGGTCTGCAATTCAAACTGCCGCGCGAGGCTGATCATGTTGACCATGGTCTCGGGCAGGCTGACGTTGCTGCCTTCAAGCGCACCGCTCATCAGCACGTTGCCGCTCGCAGCGTCGAGCGCGACGCCGGGCTTGGCGCGCATCAGACCGTCGACACCGCGTTCGAGCTGGTCGGGGGCCGCCTGCATGACGCGCAGCCGGCCGACCGTGGCCAGCGCTTCAGTCCCGCTGCCCAGCGGCTGCATGCTGATGGTGCCGTCATTGCCGATCAAGGTGCTCGCCGACTGCGGCAGGCTGATCGGCCCGCCATCGCCGAGCACCGCATAGCCTGAGGCCGTGCGCAGCTGGCCGGTGGCATCGAGTTGCAGATCGCCGGCTTTGGTATAGGCCTCGCTGCCGTCCGGCGCCTGCACCGCAAGCCAGGCATCCTGCCCGAACGCGACATCGAGATTGCGACCGGTCTGCTGGATGCTGCCGGCGCGCGAATCCCAGCCCGCGCTCTGGGCTGCCGCATTGACGCGCGTCGGCAGCCCCGGTCCCTGCACCGCCTGCGCGGTACTGGCGAGCAATTCGGCGCGAAAACCGGTAGTCGATGCGTTGGCGAGATTGTGATTGTTGATCGCCTGCTGACGCTGCGTCTCGCGGGCGCCGGTCATCGCGACGTAGAGGGCTCGGTCCATTTTTCTTCTCCGTGATTGGTGATGGGTAAAAAGGCCTCCACTTCTACTAATCACCCATCACGAATCACCTGATATTGATCATCGTCTGCGTGATCTGGTCGGCCGTCGAGATCATCTGCGCGTTCGCCTGGTAGTTGCGCTGCGCGGTGATCATGTTGACGAGCTGGGCGGTGAGATCGACGTTCGAGCCTTCGAGCGCGCCGGACTGGATGCCGCCGAAATTCGGCGAGTCGCCCGCCCCGCGCAGCGGCTGGCCGGCGATATAGGTTTCGCCCCAGGTCGAACCACCGAGCTGCTGCAGGCCCTGCGGATTCGGAAAGCGCGTCAATGCGATCTGGCCGAGCGGCGTCGCCTGGCCATTGGTGTAGCGCGCCTGCACGACGCCTCCGGCGGTGATCTCGACCGTGGTCAGCGAGCCGGTCGCATAGCCATCCTGTTTCAACGAATTGAGACTGAAGGTGTCGCCGTACTGCGTCGAACCGCTGAGGTCGAGAGCGAGATTCATCGGCGCCGCACCATTGGTCGGTGTATAGCCACTCAGCGTCAGTGCGCCGTTCGCCGGCGTCAGCAGGCTGCCGCTGTCCGAATAAGTGACGGCACCACCGCCGACATCGTTGCCATCGACCTGCACATGCACGTCCCAGCTATTCGGGGTGGTGCCCTTGACGTAGTACATCGCGGCCTGGTGCGCAGTGCCGAGCGAATCGTAGACCGTCAGTGCACGCGTCTGGTTGTAGCTGGTCGGGTCGGTCGCATCGAACGGCGTCGTGGCCGGCGCTTCGTCGGTCGACGGCAGATTGAGATTGGCGCTGATGCTGGTGCTCGCCTTCGGCGGGTTGGTCGAGCTGGATAGCTGCAGGTCGCCGAGCTGTGCGGTATCAAACCCGCCATTGCTGGTCCTTGGAAACACCTGCAGACGCTGACCGGCGGCGTTGACGACATAGCCGTTATCGTCAGTGCCAAATGCGCCGGCGCGCGAATAGACGATCGCACCGTTGTCGGACAGCGTGAAATAGCCTTCGCCGGACACCGCCATGTCGAGCGTGTTGCCGGTCGTGTTGATATTGCCTTGCGTCATCTGCTGCGCGACGCGCCCGGTGCGCACGCCGATGCCGGTCGCGGTCGACGACACGCCGTACGCGGAGATCGGGAACATGTCGGCGAATTCGGCGCGCGACGACTTGAAGCCGGTGGTGTTGACGTTGGCGATGTTGTTGGCCGTGACATTCAGGTCGGCGGACGCCGCATTGAGTCCGGACAGTGCGATTTGAAAGGGCATGAAAGAACTCCGTTAACGTGAATCCCGCGCAGCGAGTCCGCTGTCCCTCGCCCACGAAGCGGGAGAGGGGCGAACCGCCCGCGGAGCGGGTGGTAGGGTGAAGGCAGCCGTAGCCGGTACAGAATTCATTTCGGCCGTTAAAGAATTTGCGCGACGTCGCTCAGGGCGAATGCCCCGATGCCTTGGAGATCGAGCGTCAGGCCATCCGCGCCGAGCTGGACGCTCTGCACGGCACTGGATGCGTAAGTGGTCAGCGCGGTCTGTGTCGAGCCTTCGTTCAGACGCGCCTGCAATTTGTAAGTGCCGGCATCAAGCGTCGTGCCTTTGGCATCCTTGCCGTCCCACGAGAATTTGACGACACCGGGCGACTGCTCGCCGAGATCGAGCGTGCGCACGACCTGGCCGCCGGCGTCGACGACATCGACCTGCACGCTGCCGCTGCCGGTCGGCGCGACGGCGCCGTCGAGCGTACCGCCGCTCGGCAGATAGCCGGCGCTGCTCGGCACCAGCACCTTGTGGCCGACCAGTTGCGCAGCCTGCAGCGTTTGTGACGACGTCAGCGAATTCGAGAGCGCGCTGAACGAATCGTTCAGCGACTGTACGCCCGACACCGTGCTGATCTGCGCGAGCTGGCCGAGAAACTCGGCATTGTCGGTGGGTTTGAGCGGATTCTGGTTCTGCAGCTGCGTGGTCATCAGCTTGAGGAACGCATCCTGGCCGAGCGCATTCTTGCCACTGCTGTCATCGTTCTTCTTCAGACCGAGGCCGAGCGCGGCGTAGGGATTGTCGGTAACACCTGCGGTTGCGGACATGGAATTCTCACTTGCCGAGCGTGAGCGTGCGCATCGCCAGATCCTTGGCGGTGTTCATCACGTCAACGCTCGATTGATAGGAACGCGACGCGGAGATCATGTTGACCATCTCCTCGACGACGTTGACGTTCGGCGCATAGACATAGCCGTCGGCATCGGCAATCGGATTGCCCGGCTCGTAACGCTTTGCCGGCGCGGCCTGGTTTTCGACGATGCCGAGCACCTGCACGCCGGCACTGTCCCGGTTGCCCGGCTCGTTGATCGTCTTGAACACCGGCAGGCGCGCCTTGTAGACGTCGTCCGGGTTGCCGGACACGGCGTCGGCATTGGCGAGATTGCTGGCGACCGTATTGAGCCGCGCCGACTGCGCACTCATGGCGCTGCCGGCGATATCGAAGATGCGAAATGAAGACATGACTTAACTCCTCATTGCCCGGTCAGCGCGGTGATCAGACTCTTGATGCGGGAGTCGAGAAAACTGAGGCTGGCCTGATAGCGCAGCGTCGCGTCGGCGAACTGGCCCTGCTCGACCTGCACATCGACGGTGTTGCCGTCGACCGCCGGCTGCAGCGCGGTGCGGTATTGCGGCGTCGCGCTGCTCAATGTCTGAGTCATCGCGCCGGGCGAGATCGCCGACTTCTGCGCGCTTTCGAGTACCTTGCGGAAATCGATGTCACGCGCCTGAAATCCCGGCGTGTCGGCGTTGGCGATATTGGCGGCGATCAGCTCCAGCCGCCGGCGCTGCACCTGCAGCGCCTGCTCCTGAATGCCGAATGTCACGTTATCGATGGCCATCGCCGATGTCCTCGTGGGTCTGCACCACCGAGGCAATCCATGTGCCAGACCACCGACCATCATCGCGATGAGCAAGGCGACGAGGCTATTCAGTGGCGTCGACGCGAATGGCGAGTCCGGATCACCGCGGCCGCGCCGCAGCTTCGCGATGCCGAAATGGTCAACAGGCGCTCAATGCGTTGCGAGCACGTGTTCAAGGCGCGCGATGACCGCCTGCGCCAGTTCGTCCGAGCTGAATTTGGCAATGAAACGGTCAGCGCCAACCTTCTCGACCATCGCCGTATTGAACACCCCCGACAGCGAGCTGTGCAGTAGCACGTAAAGCTCCTGCAGCGCCGGGTCGTGACGGATTTCCGTCGTCAGGCGGTAGCCATCCATCGCCGGCATCTCGACATCGGAGATCACCATCAACAGCTGATCGTCGATCGGTCCTTGCGTGGCCAGCGTCTGCAGCAGCGTCAGCGCTTCACGGCCGTCGCCGGCCATCAGCGACTCGATACCCAACTGCCGCAGCACACCTTCGATCTGCGAGCGCGCGACGCGCGAGTCGTCGACCACCAGCACTTTCAGGCCGCCGGCGTCCAGCCCCTGCATGGTCTCGCCGAGCGCGGTCGACAAGCCGGCCGGACCGCCGAGGATCTCGGCCAGCACTTTTTCGACGTCGATGATCTCGACATCCTGATTCTGGAAGCGCGCGATCGCCGTCAGATAGTTGTCGGAATCGGCGTCGGCGAGTTCGGCCGGTGGCGGCCGCAGCTCGCCAACATCGAGATGCACGATGCGCTCCACCTGCGAGACCAGAAACGCCTGCACGCTGCGATTGAACTCGGCGACCACCAGATGCGCCGGTGGCGAGGCATTGTCGTCATCGCTCAGGCCAATCGCGCGGCGCAGATCGATGACCGGGACCACGCGCCCGCGCAGATTGAGCACGCCGCGCACCTGCGGATGCGCGCCGGGCATGTGCGTCAGCGTCGGCACCTTCAACACTTCCTGCACCTTGAAGACGTTGATGCCAAATATCTGACGCGTGCCGAGCCGGAACAGCAGCAGCGCCAGCCGATTGTGGCCCGCAAGCTGCGTGCTGCAGTCGATACTTTCGAGGAGTCCGTAGGCCATGAGCCGCTATCGGCCGGGCGACCCATGACTTGAGCGCCGGCCAATGGAAGGGCTGGAACGGCGCTTGCCTGAACCGGCCTATGTCGAACCTGATGAAGTCACTCCGTCACGCCCGCGCCGCCGCGCTGATTGCGCTCGGTGCCGCCTTTGCCGCCGTCGCCCAGGCACAGGACGCGGCCGAATCGCTGGATCGCATCCGCAGCGTCGCCGAAGCCGCCGTGCGCAAGAACCTGCCGGCCAGCGCCGAAGTCAGCGCCGACAGCCTTGATTCGCGGCTGCGCCTGGCCGCCTGCGCCGGCAAGCTGCAAGCCGAAGCCGGCGCCATGCGCGGTGCCTCCAATAACGTCAGCGTGCGCTGCGAAGGGCCGACCGCGTGGACCTTGTATGTACCGGTGCGCGTCCGCGATCTGCGGCCGGTGCTGGTGCTGGCGCGCGCCGTGCGCCGCGGCGAGCCGATCGACGCCGGCATGCTGCGCGCCGAAACCCGCGATGTCGCCCAGTTGCCGTTCGGCTATCTCACCGAGCTGAGCAGCGTCGCCGCCAGTGAGTTCCGTCGCCCGGTCGGCGCCGGCCAGGTCGTCTCGCCGGCCGATCTCGAACCGGAGCGCTGCGTCCGTCGCGGCGATCTGGTCACGCTGATCGGTCGCGCGGCCGGCATCGAGGTCCGCGCCGCTGGCAAGGCCATGGCCGATGGTGGCCGTGGCAGCCGCGTCCGCGTCCAGAACAGCAACTCCAAACGCATCGTCGAAGGCACGGTCACTGCGCCCGGCGTCGTCGAGCTGTAAGCATTTCCCCCGTCATGCAACGCCGTGCTCAAGTTCCCGTGCAGGTCGCCGCTAAGTTCGCAGGCCCGCAATTTCGAGCAGCACGATGACAAGCAAGATCAACGGTGGACAGATCGACAGCTACGCGCCGCTGGCGCGACCGTCGGCTACTCCCGCCGGCAAGTCCGGCGGCGTACCGGCGCACACCGATGTGCCGACATCGCGTGGCGATTCGCTGAGCCTGACACGCGATGCACAGCTGCTGCAGCTGGGCGCGAGCGCGGCCAACGAGTCGTCCGGCATCGACACCGCGCGCGTCGCGACGGTCAGCGCCGAACTTGCCAACGGCAGCTACAAGATTGACCCGCAGGCAATCGCCGCGCGGATGATAAGAAGCGAATGGGAGCTCTACGGATGACTGCACTCGCCCCACCCGACATCGCGCAGCAACTGCAGGCCAATCTGCAGGCACAGCGCGACTGCGCGCAAAAGCTGCTCGGCCTCATGCAGGAAGAACGCCGGGCGCTGATGGCCTCCGACGTCGAGCGGCTCGAAACCCTCACGCAGACCAAATCCGAAGCCGCCACGCTGCTCCAGCAACTCGGCGCCGCACTGCTGCAATTGCGCATGACCGCGCGCGCGCCGTCGTTCGACAGCTGGTTTGTCACCCTGCGCAATGGCCTGCCGGCGCTGTGGGACGAACTGCTGGAACTCGCCGGTCGCTGCCGGGCCGCGAATCAGGACAACGCCATGCTGCTCAGCACCCGCGAAGCGCAGCTCAAGCAAACGCTGCGCGCGTTCCGGCCAGCCGGCTCGCCCGAGCTTTATGGTCGCAGCGGTTATTCGCCGCTCGGCATCGGAGCACGACAGTTCGGTGCCGCATGAACACCGTGGCCGCCACCGAAGAGCCCACCGCCGAACCAGCCGCCGCCGGCTCGCGGGAACTCTGCGATGCCGTGGAAATCGAGGCACAGCTACACCGCCTCTGTCGTTACAACAGCCTGGTATCCGTACGTCGCGCCGGTGATACCCGCTCGCACCCCAGCGCCGTATTGCTGGTCCAGAACCTGTTGCACCGCGCGGTGATCGACGCGCTGCCCGACGAACTGTCGGTCCCCGGGACCATCCTGCAGTTGCGAACGCGCTTCGATGGCGCCGAACTGCTGTTCTGCAGCACTGTGCTCGGCCGCATGCTGCATGACGGTGCGCCGGCGCTGGCGATCGCGATCCCGTCCGGCATTCGTCTACATGAACGTCGCGCCGCGCGCCGCCTGCCGGTCGCGGCTGAACCACAACTGCCGACCAGCACCGCGCGTCTCGACGAAACCGCATTCCGTTTCGAGATCACCGACGTCTCCGTGCACGGCGCCGGCGGCACCGCGCACAACGCTCCGGTACTGATGGTCGGCGATCGTCTCGAACTGACCATGGAACTGCCCGGCAGCAGCCTGCCGCTGCGAGCCGAAGTGCGCATGCAATCCGGCAGCAGTCACAGCGTCCGCCTCGGTCTGCGTTTCATCGACCTGCGACCGCATCATCTCGATCGGCTCAGCACCGCCTTGGCTCGCATCGAGCGCCGCGATATCCGTTCACATATCGGCCACTGATCGCTCGCGCAGGCCACGAGCATCGCGCACCGAAGCGACGGTCTCGCCGCCGCAGCGGTCATGCTGGTCGCATCGCCATCGCGATGCCCCTTGATCAGCCGGTTTTGTTCCGGACCGCAACACCGCGCCATTCGAACCTGATTGTCTTATCCGGACGAGCGACGTACTTTCCCTCATGAATGAATATAGTTGGGCAAAAGCCCTGACAGGTTCGCGTAGCGCTGCCAGCGCTACGCTGCTGCGAGGCCCAACCAACGATTCGAGCCGACAGTCTTCTTGCCCTCGCTTCGCTCGGCCACGACCGCAGCTCAGCGCAGGGGTCATGCGACGAGGTTAAATCATGAGTGAATCGAAGCGGATTGAGTGCGTTGTTTTCGTCTGGAATGCGGAAATGAACCTGAAGGGCGCCTGCGTCGCGGTCACCGATTTCGTCAAGCAACAGCATTCGTGTTCGTTATGCGAGATCGCATACCACACCGTTACCCCAAAACATGACTGGAAGTCCTACAAAGCAGGCTTGGGCATTCCAATCCAAGAGCTGTACAAGAACCAGCTGACCGACGAGCAGCGACATTGCATCGCAGGGGAATATCCGGCTGTCTTGGGCAAGCTTGGAGAGCAGTACGTGAGACTGCTTGGCAAGCAAGAAATTGACGCTTGCGAAGGAGATCTAATTGCATTCAAAGAAAAGCTGGATGCCAGGCTGGCCCTCTATGCCACATAAGCAAGGCATCGCGCCGATGCAGAAACTGGCGCCCGCCGCTTAGCTCCACTTTTGATGTCAGCTGAAAATGGGGGATTACCGTCCGACGAGGCGTTCCGTCCGTCAACTCGCTGGCGCGGACCGTCAGCGGCCGAGCTATTGCGATGGACGTCATCGCGGATACACACTGGTGTCGGGGCGAGCATCGTGCCCGCTCCGAAATCGCGGGGAGAACGCTATGCCAAAGTATGTGATCGAACGTGATATTCCAGGTGCGGGAAAGCTGTCGTCCCAGGAACTCAAGGCCATTTCGCAGAAATCATGCGGCGTGCTGAGCAACATGGGGCCGCAGATTCAATGGCTCCAGAGCTACGTGACTGGCGACAAAGTCTATTGCGTGTACATCGCACCGAACGAAAAGGCAGTTCGGGAGCATGCCCAGCAGGGAGGCTTCCCCGCAAACCGTGTGTCCGAAGTCGCCTCGGTCATTGACCCAACCACGGCGGAGTAGTCCGTCCGACAAAGCACTGCAGCCACCGTTTTGCCTGCGCTTCGCTATGGCAAAACGGTGGCTGAATTTGGCGTCATGTGGCTAAAAACAAAAATAGGAGAAGAACATGAACAGGTATGGCGCAGAATTCGTTGGGACGTTTTGGTTGGTCCTTGGTGGATGCGGGAGTGCCGTATTGGCAGCCACGTTCCCCAATGTCGGCATCGGCCTGCTTGGCGTTGCGCTGGCCTTTGGCTTGACCCTGCTGACGATGGCATTCGCCATTGGTCATATATCTGGCTGCCACCTCAATCCAGCCGTTTCTTTCGGTCTCTGGGCCGGCGGTCGTTTCCCGGCGAAAGAGCTTTTGCCTTACGTTGTTGCGCAGGTCTTGGGCGGAATTGCTGCTGCCGGGGTGTTGTATCTCATTGCCAGCGGCAAACCCGGCTTCGAGCTATCGGCAGGCTTTGCTTCAAATGGCTACGGAGCCCATTCACCGGGCGGGTACAGCTTGTTGGCGGCGCTGATAACTGAAGTTGTAATGACCATGATGTTCCTCGTGGTCATTCTGGGCGCCACGGACAAGCGCGCCCCTCAGGGATTTGCCCCCATCGCAATTGGCTTGTGCCTGACGCTCATCCACTTGATCAGCATTCCCGTCACGAATACGTCAGTGAATCCTGCGCGGAGCACCGGCGTCGCGTTGTTCGTTGGTGATTGGGCCGTCGCACAGCTTTGGCTTTTCTGGGTCGCCCCGATAGCGGGCGGAATGCTTGGCGCTGTGGTTTATCGCTTCATCGGGAAAGAAACCAGTCAGTAACACGCCCACCCATCGCGTCGACTCGGGCGGCATCAAGCGACGCTTCGCTCGATGCCGCCGGGGACGCGCAGCGGTAAGCGGGCGAAGGAGGAGGCGATATGGTTCCCGCGCTCAGGTCGCGGTGGACCGGAGCTTCTGGCGAGCTGTTACCGGAATGTGCTGACGCGCGCCGGCCTCCCCTAGCCCTTCCCCCCAAGCGGGCGGAAGGGAGCTGCACGCCGCCTGCACATCGCGGCGCGCCGCGCTCTGAGATAATGGCGCATGTATTCCCTTCCCCTGTTTGTCACCTGCTCGCGCGGCATCGAGCCTTTGCTGGTTGCGGAACTGACGACGCTTGGCGTCAGCGAGGCGCGCGAGGCGCGGGGCGGTGTCGCCGGCAAGGCAACGCTGGAGACGGCGTACCGCGCCTGTCTGTGGTCGCGACTGGCCAGCCGCGTGCTGCTGCCGCTGAAGACCTTCGAGCTCGGCGATGCACAGGCGATCTACGAGGCGGCGCAGACCATCGAGTGGCCGGACGTGTTCGCGTCCGGCAGCAGTTTCGCGATCGAAGTCGCCGGTCGCACGCCGGGTATCGCCAACACGCATTTCGCGGGATTGAAACTCAAGGACGCGATCGTCGATGGCTTTCGCGCGGCAGGCCTGGAGCGGCCGAACGTCGATACCGAGCAGCCCGACATCCGCCTGCATCTGCATCTGGACCGCGAACAGGGTTCGCTGAGCCTCGATCTGGCCGGCGAGAGCCTGCACCGCCGCGGCTATCGCGCCCGTGGCGTCGAAGCACCGCTGAAGGAGAACCTCGCGTGCGCGATTCTCGTCCGTGCCGGCTGGCCGGAGCTGATGATGAACGCCGACGCGCCGCTGCTCGATCCGATGTGCGGCTCCGGCACGCTGCTGATCGAGGGCGCGTGGCTGGCCGCCGATATCGCACCCGGCATCCTGCGCACGCGCTGGGGTTTCGAGGCCTGGCTCGATCACAAGCCGGCGGTCTGGGCGCGGCTGGTGGAGGAAGCCGAACAGCGTCGCGCTGACGGCCTGGCAAAACTCGATGCGCGCTTCTACGGCAGCGAT
>DATCXY010000142.1:0-2649 GCA_036570585.1 Solimonas sp.
CCGTGCCCGGCGCGCTGGTCTACATGTCGTACAACACGCTGCCCGGCTGGACCTCGGCGATTCCGCTGCAGCACATGCTGCATCGGCTGCAGGAATGCTCATCGCGCAGCGGCCCCGCCATCATCAGTCAGGGCGCGGAACTGTTCGATGCATTGATTGCCGCGCGGGCCGGTGTCGTGCAGGCAATGCCGCCACTGCAGGCGCGCGTCGATGGGCTGCGGCGCCAGGCGCCGGCGTATCTGGTGCAGGAATATCTGCACAACGAATGGCATCCGCTGTGGTTTTCGCAGGTTGCCGATGAACTGAGCGGTGCCAAGCTGCGTCATGTCGGCTCGGCGACGCTGCCGGAAAACTATTTGCCCGGACTGCTGAGCGCCGAACTCGCCGCCGTCGTCCGCGACCATGACAGCGGCGGCGCGCTGCAACAGGAGCTGATCGATCTGGCGATCAACCAGTCGTTCCGCCGCGATCTTTATTGCCGGGGTCCGCGCAGTCTGCGCGGTTCGATGCAGCAGCTCGCCGAACAGCGTTTGATCGTCGCCCATGTGCCGGAGTTCGATGCGCAGCTGGAAATTGTCGGCAGCTTCGGCAATCTGAATATCCGCAACGATGTCGCCGAGGCGGTGTTTGCGTCCTTGAAGCAGGGACCGCAGCGGATTGCCGACTTGGCAGCATTGCCAGTCTTCAGCGGCAAGCCGCTGGCCGAGCCGATCCAGGTTGTGACACTGCTGCTGCATGCCGGCCACGTCGTGCTGGAAGGGCCGGCGCTGCCGATCGAGCGCATCGCGGCGTTCAACGACCACGTCGCGCGCGCTGTGCTCGATGGCCTCACGCCGTACGGCAACCTCGCGGCGCGGCATGCGCCGACCGCGGTTTCGGCGAGCGATTTCGACATGGCGCTGTATGGACTGCTGCGTGACGACATCACGCTTGCCGAAGCGCCGGACAAGCTTAGCGCGCGCGTGCTCGACACGCTGCTCGCGTCCAGCCGCACGATCATGCGCGACGGCAAGGTGCTGGAGAGCCCGAACGACCGCTACGAACGGGTGTCCGGGCTGACCGCGGACTTTCTCGACCGGGCGCTGCCGGTTTGGCGGCGTCTCGGCATCGTCTGAGTCGGCCGCGGACAGCCACATGCAAGCCAGGGGCCCGCGCCGTGCCGCCTGGCGTCGTGTGGTGTCGTGTATCGATTTGTAGCGAATCGAGACCACACCGATAACGCGCATGAAATCTTGTGATGGCGCGTTTGGCCGCAGCGCCGCCATGCGTGGAAACTTCCGGCCGGATCGCTCCCAAGGTAGATACCGTATCGCTGGCTTGTGTCGTGTGCCGCGCGCGCCGGCGATGTGCGCCTTGATCAACAACATCCGGCACGACAGCGACAGAAGTCGTTACATAAGCGCTAAAAAATCCTAACAAGATTACGTGTGCAGCGGCCTGTCTCATCTACATTCCCCTTCGTAAAGGACTGCAACGGCAGTCCGTTTAATCGGGGGATTTTTGCGATGTCGAAGAAGCCTGCTCGTGCTGGTATTGCCGCTGTGCCCGTCCTGCACCGGAATCTGATTGCCGCTGCGGTCCTGAGCCTGTTCGCGGCACCGGCATTTGCGGCTCCCGGCGATCCGCAGGACTGCGTCGAGGGCACCGGTGGCGACACCTCGTTGATCTGCGGCGATCCGGCAGCGGGGAACGCCGCGACAGGGGCGAATGCCATCGCGATCGGTACCGGGAACAAGGCAAACGGTCCCAACGCCGTGTTCATCGGCGTGAACAACAAAGCCTACGATGGCACGGCCAGCGGCACCATCGTCGTCGGCACCAATAATGTTGCGGGACGAAACAATGCGGGCAATGGCGGCAGTGTCATTTTCGGCAGGGACAATGTCAGCGAGGCCAATAGCGGTACCGGCTCAAATTCCAACGCCAACGAAGTGGTGGTTGGTATCGGCAACCGGCTCAATTCCGACGGTGCCGGTGGCTTTCCGGGTGGCGGTTCCACGGCGATAGGTCTGTACAACATCGTCGATACCCGCACGCCCAGTTTCAGCAGCGCGGCACCGAATATCGGACTCGGTGTCTACAACCGTGCGATCAGCGGCGGCCAACCCAATTTCGCGCTCGAGAGCGCCGTGGGCGCATACAACGATGCGCGTGGCGCCCAGGCCAGCGCCATGGGCGCACGGAACTCGGTGTACGGCAACAGCAGCAGCGCCTTCGGCCGCAACAACGTGGTCGGCACCTACAGCAAGACCGACGAAGGCAACGGCCTGACCACCGATGGGTATGCCAAGGACGCCGACGGCTATCGTTCGGTCACTGGCGCCGTCTCTGCGAATGAAGCGACGGCGGTGGGTTCAAGCAACACCGTGACGGGCCTGCGCGGAACGGCGGTAGGCGCCAGCAACGCGGCTTCGGCGACTCAATCCGTCGCGGTGGGCTATAACAACACGGCAGGCGGCGCGAATTCCATCGCCATCGGCGCCAGCGCCAGCGCCACCGCCGACCGTTCGATCGTGCTCGGTCTCAATGCCATGAGCGCCGAAATCAATAGCGTCGCGCTCGGCGCAAACTCCGTCGCCGATCGCGCCAATGTCGTCGCCGTCGGGGCCAGCAGCAACCAGCGCCAGATCATTTACGTTGCCGCCGGTG
>DATCXY010000143.1:0-4751 GCA_036570585.1 Solimonas sp.
GCCAGCACGCCGACCTGTGCCTGCTCGACGCGCCTTGGCAGGCAGTGCGCAGTGCGCTCGGCAGCGCTCACGTCAGGGCGACCTGGCGCGCCGGCGTCCCGATCTGGTCGACAGCGGACTGAGCCGCCGTCACCCCAACAGACGAAGCCTTTTGAGGCAGTATTCTTGAAACTCTTTGCAGCAGGAGAACCAGCAAGATGCAGACGACGGGCAGAAAGCAGATGCGGGCGGGCACACACGGCGCGGCGATCGCGCGCGTGGGCCGGCCCCCGGCTGTGTCCGTGCAAGCCATCATTGCAGCGGCGATCGAGCTCGGTCTCGACACCGTGACGTTCAAGCAGATTGCCGATCGCCTCGGCGTGGCGCAGGCCACGCTCTACCGACATGTCCACAATCGCGACGAACTGGTGCGGCTCGCCGCGTTCCAGATCACGCTCGCGCGCCGTCTGCCCGATGGTGCGCACGAACATTGGTCGGAGCTTGCCGAGCGCTACGCGCAAAGCCTGTTCGAGGCGTTTGTCGGCGAGCCGCAACTGATTGCCGAGTTGCTGCGCGGCCGGCTCGGTCCGCATGCCGAAGTCGATATCCTCGAACAGTTCGTCGAAGCGCTCGGCGCGCACGGCTTCACTGTCAACGAATCGGCAACGCTGTTCCACTCGCTCGGCATGTTGACGCTGGGCGCCGCGAGCGGCGCGATCGGCCTCAACGCGAGCGTCCAGAACGGCGAACCCTGGCACCGGCTGATGCGCACGACGCTGGCCGAGCGCGATGACGACGAACTGCCGCACGCGCGCGCGGTGCTCGCCAATATTGCCGAGGCGACCTTGCTGATCGACTGGCGCGATGCGCTGCGCGCGATGCTCGCGGGTGTTGCGGCGACGCGCGGCGAGAAGCTGCCGCCAAGGCGCTGAGCTCACCGGAATCGCTCATGGAAAAATGGATTTGCGTGATCTGCGGCTTCGTCTACGACGAAGCGCTGGGGATGCCGGATCACGGCATCGCGCCGGGCACGAAGTTCAGCGAACTGCCGGACGACTGGAGCTGTCCGGAGTGTGGATCGCCAAAATCGGCATTTGAATTGTGGACGGAATAAGCGCCGGATGGCGACGGAGTTAGCCGCATGAAACATGAGGTCAAGGCGCGTTACCCGGCATCGCCGGATGTCGTGATGAAGATGTTCTGCGACCAGGATTTCCACGTGCGCAAGCTCGATGCGCTCGGTCTGCCGTACAAGGTGCTGGCGCAGAAGCGCGACGCCAGGCAGTTCAGCATCCGTGTCGAGCGCAAGGTGCCGGTGCAGGTACCGGGTATCGGCAAGAAGGCCGAGGCGACCGTCGTCAACGAAGAGATCTGGAATTTCGCCGGCAAGACCGGTGTGATCAACGTTGATCCCGGCGCCATGCCGTTGAAGTGCAGTTGCACGGCGGCGCTCAAGTCCGACGGCAAGGGCACGGTCGTGACCTATACCTGGGAAGTGAAGGCCACGGTGCCCTTGATCGGCGGCAAGATCGAGAAGATGGCGATTGCCGACATGGATGCCCGTTTCGACGAAGAGACACGTGCCGCGATCGCGTTGCTGAAGGACTACGCCTGAATCGAATCGCTGTGCCCGGGCCACGCGACGCAGATACTTGCTTTGGATGAGGCGCAGCGTAGATTCGCAATTACGATGGGCGACACAACAGAATCGGCCGCCGCCTGTGGGCCGCCGAGGTCAGAAAACTGGGCAACTGACGGGCACGCCATCGGCAAGGCCGGTCTTTCGAGGAGAGAGGCAATGAAGTTGAAACTGATGGTGGCATCCTGTCTGGCGGCGGGCCTCGCCGGTCTGTGCGCGACCAGCGGCGCTTACGCCAAGGTCGATGCAGCCAAGGCAGCGGAGCTCAACGGTCCGAAGCTGACCTGCATGGGCGCCGAGAAGGCCGGCTCCAAGGACGGCGTTGCCGAATATACCGGCAAGTATTTCGGCACCTGGCCGGGCCTGAAGAAACCGTATGGCTACGATCCGGGACCGTTCGCTGCCGAAAAGCCGCTGTTCACGATCACCTCGAAAAACATGGCGCAGTACGCCGACAAGCTGACCGAAGGTCAGAAGGCGCTGCTCAAGCAGTATCCGGATTCATACCGGATGAACGTGTATCCGAGCCACCGCGATTTCCGTTTTGCCGACTGGGTCTGCGATACGGTCAAGAAAAACGCCGTCACCGCCGAAGTGATCCATGATGGCCTCGGCATCACCGGCACCAGCGGTGCGATCCCGTTCCCGTTCCCGAAGAGCGGCCTGGAAGCGATCTGGAACATCATCAACCCGCATCGCGCATGGACTGAAAAGGCGGTCTGCGACATTGCCGACGTTTACTCGAACGGCAGCATCGCCTGGGGTCGCAACAAGTTCATGACGATGAATCCCGGCAACAACCCGAAGGAGCGCGGCTCCTATCAGGACAAGATCAACGCGTATTTCTACACCGGCTATCTGCTGCCGGAACGCGACAAGGGCTTCGTCGCGGTTGGGTTGCAGCCGAATGACTTCACCAAGGATGCGACGCAGTCCTGGCAATATCAGCCGGGCATTCGCCGCGTCCGCCAGGCGCCGGAAGTCGGCTTCGATTACCCGGTGCCGCCGGCCGGCTTGCGCACCGTCGACGACGACTACGTGTTCAACGGCTCGCCTGAGCGTTACACCTGGAAGTTGATCGGCAAGAAGGAAATGTACGTTCCGTACGACAACTTCAAGATCAACGATCCGGCGATCAAGTACAAGGACCTGATCAAGCCGAACACGATCAATCCGGACTACGAGCGCTATGAACTGCATCGTGTCTGGATCCTCGAAGGCACGCTCAAGGACGGCGTGCGCCACATCTATCACAAGCGTCGTCTGTATGCGGACGAAGATACCTGGATGGCGCTGTGGGCCGACAACTACGACGCGCGTGGCCAGCTCTGGCGCGTGGCGTTCGTCAACTACTTCTATTCGCAGGAATCGAAGACCTTCCATCGCGGCGCATCGATCTATCACGACCTCACCGCGAAGGCCTATGAAGCCGGCTATCTCGTCAACGAGCGCGGCGATGACTGGTGGCGCATCAACATCCCGCTGACGCCGGCGATGTTCAGCCCGGGCGCGGCGGCGCGCGGCGGGCATTGAAGACACGACACGCAGCACCGACAGGGCGGCCGCAAGGCCGCCCTGTACATTTGGAGAGCAGGAAACCATGAAGAACGCATTCATCACCGGCGCCAACATCGGCCAGGCCAACCTGTTGACCAAGGCGCTCGCCGAGCGAGGCTGGCATGTCTATGCCGGTGTGTTGCCCGGTGCGCCGACCGATCTGAAGACCGGTGGCAACATCACGGTTGTCGATCAGGATGTGTCGAAAAGCGAATCGGTTGCAGCCAGTGCCGCGCTCGTGACGGAAGCGCTCAATGGTCAGGGGCTCGATCTGCTGATGAACATCGCGGGCGTCGCCAACATCGGCACCGGCGTGCTCGAAGCCGCGGACTTCGCCGCCGTCGAACGCCTGTTCAACATCAACCTTTACGGCCAACTGCGCGTGATTCAGGCGTTCCTGCCGCTGATCCGCAAGAACGCGCCCGGCTCGCGCATCGCCAATTACAGCTCCGGCGCGATCCTCGCCAATCCGGTCGGCGCTGGCGCGTACAACATGACCAAGCATGCGATCCACGGCATGACGCTGACGCTGCGCCACGAGCTGGCGCCGTTCGGCATCCAGGTGACCTCGATCATTCCCGGTGGCGTGCTGACCGCGATGTCGGCGAACGCGCACGCCAACACCAGGAAGACCTGGCACGAACAGCCGGAAGCGCTCCGCAAGATCTACGAGCCGCATCTCGGCAACGTGATGATGCAGGTCCTGCCCGACATGCTGGAAAAAACCGGCGCGACACCCGAGCAGGCGTTGGCCGGCACGCTCGTCATCCTCGACAAGAAGAAGTGGCAGCCGATGGAATACCTCGGCAAGGACGTCAAGCCGATGGGCGTGATGCGGCGCCTGCTGTCCGACAGCCAGCTCGAAGCCGTGATGCGCAAGACCTTCAAGATTCCGAGCTACAAAGCCTGAAACGCTGGCGGAAATCTGCGCCGCAAAGTGCGGCACCTTCATATCAGCGATGGCTTCAGCGGCGCTGGTGCTTTAGTATTCGCGGTCCGATGCGTCCGTAGCTCAGCTGGATAGAGTACCGGCTTCCGAAGCCGAGGGTCGGGGGTTCGAATCCCTCCGGGCGCACCAACTTTCTTTCCCCTCGGCTCGCGCGACAGCGCCGCAGCCGGAATCCGACATATTCGAACCTGTGACCGGTACGGTGAGGTTCTCGCCGGCGCAGCCGGGACATCCATCCCGTCGGGCACAACACAAATCGTCTGCCCAGTGCCGTCGCTCGCGGCGCTTTTGCAGTGCTTCCCAGATGCGGCAGCGCTGCCGCCTTGCCAGAGCGCGCCAATGCCATCAATTTGACCGCGACGCTGGAGTTGATCCGGAAGATGGAATCATCGCCAACGGCGAAGCGTCTGATCTTTGCGTCCAGCATGACCGTCGCCGGCCAGGATCAGCACCGCCGTGTGCCACCGCTGCGAGTGGACGAGCCACCGCAACCAGGTGACGTCTATGGCCGCAGCAAGGCCGAGTGCGAGCGGCGCATCCAGGACAGCAAGCTCGAATGGAGCATCTTGCGATTGGCGGTGTGTCCGCCGGCTGCGTTGTCCAGAAAGGATGCCGCCGGCTTCGACA
>DATCXY010000144.1:0-12937 GCA_036570585.1 Solimonas sp.
CCATCCTGGCAAACGCCTGGCCATGGATGGCCGGGCCGAGGGTCAATCATGTGATGAAGTCCCGCCAGGGACGGCCGCCCTGCTCCCAGCCAAGAGCACGCGAACGCTTGGCCACGGAAGGCCAAGCCGGGGCTCGATCCGGAAATGCTGTCTCGCCAGTGACGGCAGCAGCACACGCCAAATTCCCCGGGTACCGCTCTGAATGGCAAGCCTGTCGAGGTGGACGTCCGCCAATAGAGCCTGAGGGCCGCACCGCCAAAGCGGTCGCCAGCACCTCGCGCCCGGTTCCGTGCTCGTTCGTTCCGTCTCCCGCTTGCGGGAGAGCGTCAGCGAGAGGGCGACCTACGACGCGATCGGCGTCTCGCGATCGCCGGCGGCGTCCGTGGATGTCGCCATCTGCACGCGGTGCGGCGGAAACTGGCAGAAGAACGTCGAACCGACACCGGGCTCGCTTTCGATTCCGAGTTGCGAGTCGAATGCTTCAAGCGCGTGCTTGACGATCGACAGACCCAGACCGGTACCACCGGATGCCCGCGAACGACCGACATCGACACGGTAGAAACGCTCCGTGAGTCGCGGGATGTCGTCGTGTGCGATGCCAATACCGGTATCGGCCACGGCAAAGCGCACACCCTCGTCGCCGTACTGCCAGTTGACACGGATCACACCACCTTCTGGCGTATAGCGCACGGCATTGGTGATCAGATTGACGATGATGCTGTAGAACTCGACTTCGCCGCCGATCAGCAGTGCATTGGTGTCGATATCGTGCTCGAAACGATGCTTCCCCTTCGAAACCGCCCGGGCTTCCTCGATCGCGCGCTTGATCAGCATCGGCGCCGGCAGCAATTCGTCGCGCATACCCGTATGAGCGGCTTCGAGCCGTGCCAGCTTGAGCATGTCGTTGACCAGCGCTTCCATCCGCAGCGCCTGATTGCGCATCTCTGCCACCGGCATGCGCCAACTCGCCAATGCACCAGCGCCTTGCGCGTCCATCTCCATCAGATCGAGATAGCCGCGCAGCACCGTCAGCGGCGTGCGCAGTTCATGCGAGGCATTGGCGACGAAGTCGCGGCGCGCAGCTTCCAGCTGCCGTCGTTCGGAGACGTCGCGAACGATCAGCAGTTTCTGGCCATCGCCATATGGAATGATGCGCAACGACAGCAGCCGCTTGCGATTGACAGGCGATGGTGCCTCGATCTCCCGATCGAACTCGCCACGCTCGAAAAATTCGGTGAAGCCCGGATAGCGGATCAGATTGGGAATGCGGATCCCGAGATCCTGCGGCGCACGCAGACCCAGCAGTTGCACGGCTGCGGTATTGAACCAGGAAATCGCGCCGTGATCACCGAGCACCACCGCTCCATCAGGCAAGGCCGCGGTTGATGCCTGGAACTCCGCCAGCATCGACGCCAGCCGCTTCTTGCGCTTGCGATTCTTGCGCTGCAGATCGATCAGCAGATCGAAGACTTCACCCCAGACGCCGCTGGTATCGGGAAGCACATGGCGATTCGGCGCGACCAGCCACGCATGCAGGCGCGCGAGTTGACGCAATTGCAGACCGACCCACACCAGCAGCGCCAGCAGGCCACCGAGCACCGCGTGCGTGAATATCGCGCCGATCGCCAGACCGGCGCCAACAAACAACGCCATGTGCGGCGCCATGCGCCCAAGCAAGCGCGCATACAGCAACGATGACGAAGCAAAAGAATCCGGCACGGCGATCTTCACCAGGTTCAGGCGCTGTCGAACACGCCGCCCAAGTCACGCGGCGTTCAAAGTTTTTCCGAGAACCGGTATCCCGAGCCGCGTACGGTCTGCACCATCCGATCATAGCCGAACGGTTCGAGCGCCTTGCGCAGGCGACGGACATGCACGTCGACGGTGCGCTCCTCGACATAGACGTTCTGGCCCCACACGCGGTCGAGCACCTGCTCCCGGGTGTAAACGCGTTCCGGATGGCCGATCAGAAAATGCAGCAGACGATATTCAGTCGGACCGAGATGGACCGGCTGCCCGTTGGCGGTAACACGCTGGCTGGCGACATCGACCTCAAGGCCGCTGGCCGACAGCTTCTCGTCTTCACCGCCAGGCGTTACGCGGCGCAGCACCGCCTGGACTCGCGCGATCAGCTCCGGATATGAGAACGGCTTGGAGACGTAATCGTCGCAACCGATGTTCAGACCGCGGATCTTGTCTTCTTCTTCGACACGCGCCGTGAGCATGATGACCGGGATGTCGCGCGTCGTCGCCTGCGCCTTGAACTCGCGCGTCAGCTCCACACCGGACGTGCCCGGCATCATCCAGTCCATCAAAATCAGGTCCGGTCGTGCGTCGGCGATGCGCAGTCGCGCTGCCTGCGCGTCCGCGGCCTCTGCGACCCGGTAGTCGGCGCGCGTCAATGCAAACCGCAGCATTTCGCGGATCGGCGCTTCGTCGTCCACCACCAGTATCAGCTTGCCCTGCATGGTTCCGTTTCGGTTCGTTTCATGACGCCAGCATATGAACGATGCTTGACGGTTTGATGACAATGCGCCCGGCCCATCCACCCCGGGAATCGCTAAAATAGCCGACCGGCCGGTCTGACACAGCCAGCATGTTCGCACGTCGATCGGACGATCGGCACGCATCTGCGCTGGCGCAAGACGGCGACTTTCGTCGTACTGCAAACCTCAGGCAAAGACAAACCGCGTTGCAATACGAGCAGGCGCGGCTTGCGCGCCACAGAACTGCCCCCATTTGGGTATCGCCCAAAACAAAGAGAAACGTCATGAGCACGCAACACCATCGACTGATCATCCTCGGCTCCGGCCCCGCCGGCTATACGGCCGCCGTCTATGCGGCGCGCGCCAATCTCAAGCCGACGCTGATCACGGGCCTTGAAGTCGGTGGCCAGCTGATGACGACCACTGAAGTCGACAACTGGCCGGGAGACGTCGAAGGCCTGATGGGCCCTGACCTGATGGCGCGCATGCAGAAACACGCCGAGCGCTTCGAAACCAACTTCGTCTACGACCATATCCATTCGGTCGACGTGCAGAATCGGCCGTTCACGCTGAAAGGCGACCAGGGCGAGTACAGTTGCGATGCGCTGATCATCACCACTGGTGCCAGCGCCAAATATCTGGGCCTGCCCAGCGAACAGGCGTTCCGCGGCAAGGGCGTATCGGCCTGCGCAACCTGCGACGGCTTCTTCTACAAGGGTCAGGAAGTGGCCGTGATCGGTGGCGGCAATACCGCGGTCGAGGAAGCGCTGTATCTCGCTAACATCGCCAGCAAGGTCACGGTCGTGCATCGTCGCGACAAGTTCCGCGGCGAGAAGATCCTGCACGACAAGCTGTTCAAGAAGGAGCAGGAAGGCAAGGTCGAAATCCTCTGGGACTCGGGTCTCGACGAAGTGCTTGGCGACGCTTCTGGCGTGACCGGCATGCGCATCAGGAATCAGAAAGATGGCAGCACGCGCGACATCGCGCTCAAGGGTGTGTTCATCGCGATCGGCCACTCGCCGAATACGGCGATGTTCGAAGGCCAGCTGAAAATGAACGGCGGCTACATCAGCGTGCAATCCGGCAGCAGCGGCGATGCCACCGCCACCAGCGTTGCCGGCGTGTTCGCAGCCGGCGATGTCATGGACCATGTCTATCGTCAGGCGATTACCTCGGCCGGCACCGGCTGTCAGGCTGCGCTCGATGCCGAGCGTTATCTCGACAAGCTCACCGAAGCCTGATTCGACGACATCGCCCGACCGTCGCCGCGCGCGCAACAGCGAAACTTTGTGCGTGCAGGCGGCCGGCGGCGATAATCGGCAATCATGCCGGCAGACGCCATTACCGTGAGTGACACCGAGAGCAGGATGCGCTTGTATCGCAGCCTGCCCTCGCCGTATGCGCGGCGCGTGCGCGTCGTCATCGAGGAACTGGGTCTGGCCGAGCAGATCGACGAGATCGAGGTCGATCCTTACGACCCGCCGGCCGAGTTTCTCGCACTCAATCCCTTGTCCAAGGTACCGGTACTGATCACCGAACAAGGCGAAGCCCTGCCCGACTCCAATCTGATCATCAGTTACCTGTTCACGCGCGGACATGGCCTGGCCGCACTGCCGAGCGGCGCCAAACGCTGGGGCGCCCTGCGGCGCCAGTATCTGGCCGAAGGCATCATCGATGCGGCTGCCGCGTCGATCAACGAGAAGCGTCGACCGGAAGGCATCATCTATCAGGTGTTTCTCGACCGTCAGGCAGCGGCGATCCGGCGTGCGGCGACCAGCCTCGACGCCGAAGCTGTCGAGCTACTGCAGGAGACACCGACCACGGTCGAAATCACGATCGGCTGTGCACTCGGCTATCTCGATCTGCGCATGCCGTACCTGGAATGGCGCCGGGGCCTCGAACCGCTGGCCGACTGGTACGCGCAATTTGCCGCACGCCCGTCGATGCAAAAAACCGCAGTGCCGTGAAGCGCGTCCGTATCAGGCTCGCGTTCGCCGCCACGCTGTTGCTGCTCGTGCTGGCCGGCTGTGCCGGCAGCAGTCTCAAACCCGATCCGGAAAACGATGCGACACGGCGTCAGATCGTGCTCGACGCGCTGGGACAGGTCGGGCGTCCGTATCACTACGGCGGCACCTCACCGGATGGTTTCGATTGCAGCGGCTTGGTGCAATACGTTTATCGCCTGGCCGGCGTGCAGTTGCCACGTACCACGCGTGAGCAGCACGCCTACGGCCGCAAGGTCGACATCGACGACGCCGAACCGGGCGATCTGCTGTTCTACAGCTTCACCGGACACGGCATCGATCACGTCGCGATCTATCTCGGCGATGACGAAGCGGTACACGCGCCGGCCAGCGGCCGCAGCGTGATCGTCGCCGGCGTCCATCTCAAATACTGGCAACGCCACTTCGTCGACGCACGGCGCGTCCTTCGCTGACGCGCCGCACATGGCTCCGCATCAGACGATGATGCGGCTGGCCTCGGCCGTCGCACCATCGAGCAGCAGCTTGTTCAGTGTCTTCACGAAACGCGCCGGGTCTTCGAGCTGGCCACCTTCAGCCAGCACCGCCTGACCGAACAGCAGTTCGCCGAGATCGGCAAATTGCTGTTCGCCCGCAGTCTCTTTCAGCTTTTCGACCAGCGCGTGACCCGGATTGAGTTCGAGGATCGGTGCCGACGACGGTGCGTTCTCGCCGGCGCGCTTGAGCATTTCCTCGAGCCGACGCGACAGCGCGTGCTCGCCGGCCACCAGGCACGATGGCGATTCGGTCAGCCTTGACGACAACCGTACCGCTTCGACGCGCGCGCCAAGCACGGTCTGCAGTCGTTCGACGACATCCTTGAACTCACCTTCGAGCCG
Organism: Solimonas sp.; assembly: GCA_036570585.1. Taxonomy (GTDB): domain Bacteria; phylum Pseudomonadota; class Gammaproteobacteria; order Nevskiales; family Nevskiaceae; genus Solimonas. The sequence continues at coordinate 5,347 of DATCXY010000144.1, forward strand.
CGCCTTCTCCGGCGTTTCGATCTTGGCATCGAGATCCTTGGATGCACGCGCCACGGATTCCAGTTTCTTGCCGCCGAATTCGGTCAGATGATTGACGACCCACTCGTCGATGCGGTCGGTCAGCAGCAATACTTCAAAGTTGTGGGCGCGAAACCCTTCGAGATGCGGACTGCTGCGCGCCGCGGCAAGCGTATCGGCGGTCAAATAGTAGATGCCGTTCTGCTCGGTCGGCATGCGCGCAACATAAGCCTCAAGCGAGACCTCGGCCTGATCTGACTGCGTCGTCGAGTAAAAGCGGCAGAGCCTGGCGATGCGCTCGTGGTTCGCGTGATCTTCGACCAGGCCTTCCTTGAATACGGTGCCGAACACCTGCCAGAACTTCGCGTAGTCGTCCGGCTTGTTCGCAGCCAGGTCATCGAGCAGGTCGAGCACGCGCTTGACCAGCGCATTGCGGATCTTCTCGACGGTGCGGTTGCCCTGCAGGATCTCGCGCGAGACATTCAGCGGCAGATCGGCCGTATCGACCACGCCACGAACGAAGCGCAGATACGACGGCAGCAGCTCGGCCGCCTTGTCCATGATGAAGACGCGCTTGACGTAGAGCTGCACGCCACGCGACTGCTCGCGATCCCAGAGATCGAACGGCGCGCGTGCGGGCACGTACAGCAGCGAAGTGTATTCGAGCGTACCTTCGACCTTGTGATGCGCGTGCGCGAGCGGCGCCTCGTAGTCGTGCGTCAGCTGCTCGTAGAACTTGGCGTAATCCTCGTCCTTGAGCTCGGACTTTGGCCGCGTCCAGAACGCGCGCGCCTGATTGATGGTCTCGGCCTCGCCCTTGTCGTTCTTGAGCTTGATCGGCAAGCCGATGTGATCCGAATACTTGCGGACCAGATGTGACAACCGCGACGGTTCGAGGAATTCCTTGTCGTCCTCGCGCAGGTGCAGGATCACCTCGGTGCCGCGGTCGAGCTTGAACGACGGCTCGATCGTGAATTCGCCCTGTCCGTCGGATTCCCAACGCGTGCCGTCGGCGTCACTGCACTTGCTCAGCACCGTGACCTTGTCGGCGACGATGTACGACGAATAGAAGCCGACGCCGAACTGGCCGATCAGCTGCGAATCCTTCTTCTGGTCGCCGGACAGCGACTCGATGAACTTGCGCGTGCCGGAACGCGCGATCGTGCCGAGGTTTTCGATCACCTCGTCGTGCGACATGCCGACACCGTTGTCCTTGATCGTCAGCGTACCGGCAGCCGCATCCGGGATCAGTTCGACGCACAGCTCGTCACCACCGATCAGCTCGGGCCTGGCGATCGCCTCGAAGCGCAGCTTGTCGCAGGCGTCCGATGCATTCGAGATCAACTCGCGCAGGAAGATTTCCTTGTTCGAGTACAGCGAATGGATCATCAAGTGCAGCAGGTGCCGCACTTCAGTCTGGAATTCGCGCTTTTCGACCGCCATCTGAAGGGTCCTCGTGAGTTTGGGATGCCAGCGTTTTAGGGTCTCACGCAGCACTTTTCAAGGCAGTCCGGCGCTGCCCGATGGCAAAATCGCGGACAGCAAAAAACCACGGCGGGCTTGAGCATCCGCCGTGGTTTCACACTTGCAGCAGCCGGCGCGGAGCCGGCGGCACCGCGATCAGCCGAGCTTTTCGGTGATGCGTGCGGCGCGGCCGGACAGCTCGCGCAGATAGTAGAGCTTGGCGCGACGGACTTCGCCGCGACGCTTCACGGTGATCTCGGCGACCTGCGGGCTGTAGGTCTGGAACACGCGCTCGACGCCTTCGCCATGCGAAGCCTTGCGCAGAGTGAACGCAGAGTTCAGGCCGCGGTTGCGCTTGGCGATGACCACGCCTTCGAAGGCCTGCAGACGTTCGCGGTCGCCTTCCTTGACCTTGACCTTGACCTCAACCGTGTCGCCCGGATTGAAAGTCGGGATCGTCTTGTTCATCTGTTCCGCATCGAGTGCGGCAATGATCTTGTTCGTCAGCATGTCTACCACCTTCCGTTATAGCTATCGTTGCTGCGCGATGAAGTCCCGCAACAACGCCCTTGAATCCTCGTCCAGCTCCAGCCCGTCCAGCAGCTCGGGCCGCTTCAACCAGGTCTGACCCAATGCCTGTTGCCGCCGCCAGCGCGCGATTTTCGCATGATCGCCGGACATCAGCACCTCCGGCACACCTGCGTCACTCCACGCTTCCGGCCGCGTCCAGTGCGGATGATCGAGCAGGCCGGCCGAGAACGAATCGTTCGCCGCCGACGCTTCATCACCGAGCACCCCCGGCAAGAGCCGCGCGATGGCATCAATCACCACCATCGCCGCCAGTTCGCCACCGGACAATACGAAATCGCCCAGCGACAACTCAAAATCCACTTCCTGCTGCAAGAGCCGCTCATCGAGCCCTTCGTAGCGTCCGCAGAGCAGGACCAGATTCGGTTCCTCGCTGAGCCGCTGCGCCCATTGCTGGTCGAAACGACTGCCCTGCGGTGACAGGTACACCACCCTGGCACTGCCCAGCGCCGCTTTCGCGTCGCTGATCGCGGCGGCCAGCGGCTCGGCTTCCATCACCATGCCCGGCCCGCCACCGTAGGGTCGTGCATCGACCCTGCGCCACTTGTTCGTGCTGTAGTCGCGCGGATTGCGCGTCGACAGCTGCAACTGACCACCTTCAACCGCGATCCGCGGCATGCCGTGTCGCGTCACCTGTTCCACCAGTTCGGGAAACAGCGTGATGACATCGACTTTCATCACCAGTCCGGCTGCCAGTCGCAGACGATGCGTCCGGCATCCATATCGATCTCGCGAACGATCTGCGGCCTGACGATCGGAATCAAGCGCTCCGTCTCGCCGGCCTGCATCACCAGCACATCCTGTGCGCCATTGCTGGTGACATCGGTCACCGTGCCCAGCGCCACGCCTTCCAGCGACTCGACCCGCAAACCGATCAGGTCGATCCAGTAGTACTCGCCATCACCAAGCTTCGGCAGCACGTCGCGATCGACGGCGATCTCGACGCCGATCAAGCCGGCGGCGATTTCGCGATCCTCGATCGCATTGCCGGCCGCATCACTGAGCTGCACGACAAGACTGCGATTCTGAACCTGCGAGCTCAGTACCCTGGTCTCAAAGCCCTCGCCGCGGCTGAGCCACCAGCGACGATAGTCGAGAATATTTTCAGGCGGACGGGTGTACGAATGCACCCGCAGCCAGCCCTTGATGCCAAACACGCCGGAGACGCGGCCCAGCGTCACCCGGCGCGAAGTCATGACAATGCCTGCTTAGGCGGCAGCCTTCGGCGCCGTCTTGACCAGATAGGCAACGCGATCGGACAGCTGCGCGCCGTTCTTCTGCCAATGCTCAACGCGGGCGAGGTCGAGCGTGAGCTTCTGCTCCTGCCCCTTCGCATTCGGGTTGTAGTAGCCAAGGCGCTCGATGAAGCGGCCATCACGGGCACTGCTCTTTTCCGTCGCAACGACGTGATAGAACGGGCGCTTCTTGGCGCCGGCGCGAGCCAAACGAATCGTAACCATGCTTGTAATTCCTGAATTTCGGACAGTCCTCAGCAGGACCGAGGGCCGCTGAAAGGGGGCGTATTGTAGCGATTTGTGTGCGAAATTCCAGAGGCTTAGCGCGCTTTCGCCGGTCTGGCCGGCGCCCACACCGGCGATGGCGGATAACGGCCCTGCAGCAGCGCCAGCACACGGCTCTCGATATCACCGGCAAACGTGTCGCCAAAGCCGTAATAAATCTGGTCGATTTCACCGTTCGGCTTGACCAGAAACGTCGCCGGCAGGCGCCACAGCGCGAAGTTACGGGTCGCGATGCCGATCGGATCGACCAGCACCGGATACGACACCGGATGCAGCTTCAAAAAGCGTCGCGCCTGATCGACGTCATCGTCGATGCTGACCGACAGCACCTCGAAATGATCGCCATAGCCCTGCTTGATCACGCGGCTGCGGATCGCGTCGATTTGCGGCATGGATTCGATGCAGGGCCCGCACCAGGTCGCCCAGAAATCAACGACCACGACCTTGCCCTTCAATGCGCTGAGCTTGGTGCCGGCCGCACCCTGCAAGACGACGCCGGCCGCCTCGGGCGCCTGCTGGCCGATCTGGATGGCCGCCGCCGGCGCACTGATCGCGAACCCGAGCAGCAGCGCGAACCCGGCGCGGAGCATGCGACGGTTCAGCGGCGCGGCATCATGCCGGGCGGCAGGCGACCGGCCAGCCCGCGCATCATCTTGGCCATGCCGCCGCTGGCGACTTTCTTCATCATGTCGCGCGTGGTGTCGAACTGACGCATCAGCTGATTGACCTGCTGCACCTCGACGCCGGCACCGGCCGCGATGCGACGCTTGCGCGACGCCTTGATCAGATCCGGGAAGCGGCGCTCCTGCCGGGTCATCGAGCTGATGATCGCGATCGTCCGCTTCACCTGCTTTTCGGTATCGACGTTCTTCAGCTGGGCTTGCATCTGCGCACCGCCCGGCAGCTTTTCGAGAATCGACTGCATGCTGCCCATGTTCTGCATCTGCAGCATCTGCTCGCGGAAGTCCTCGAGATCGAAGCTCTTGGTCTTCTTCAGCTTCGCCGCAAACTTCTGCGCCTTGTCCTGATCGACCTTGCGCGCCGTTTCCTCGATCAGGCTGAGCATGTCACCCTGGCCGAGGATGCGCGTCGCAATGCGGTCCGGATGGAAGACTTCGAGACGATCCGACTTCTCGCCGACGCCGAGGAACTTGATTGGCTTGCCGGTGACCTGGCGTACCGACAGCGCCGCGCCACCGCGCGCATCGCCGTCGACCTTGGTCAGGATCACGCCGGTCAACGGCAGACGGTCGGCAAACGCGCGCGCGGTATTGGCGGCATCCTGACCGGTCATGCTGTCGACCACGAACAGGGTTTCGACCGGATCGAGCGCAGCGTGCAGCGCGGCGATCTCGGTCATCATCTCCTCGTCGACCGTGGTACGGCCGGCGGTATCGACGATCAGCACATCGGCGTATTGCTTGCGCGCCTCGGCCAGTGCAGCCCTGGCGATATCGACCGGCTTCTGGCCCACTTCCGACGGGAAGAACTCGACGCCGACACTGCCGGCAACGATGCGCAACTGTTCGATGGCGGCCGGTCGGTAGACGTCGCTCGACACAACCACGACTTTCTTTTTCTGTTCCTTCAGCCACAGCGCCAGCTTGCCGGTACTGGTGGTCTTGCCAGCGCCCTGCAGGCCGGCCATCAGGATCACCGCTGGCGGCTGCGCGCGCAGGTTCAGCGGCTCGGTGACACCGCCGAGCGTGGCGGTCAGCTCCTGCTGGACGACGCGCAGGAATTCCTGGCCGGGGCTCAACGACTGCGTGATCTCGACGCCGACCGCGCGCGTCTTGACCTTGTCGATGAAGTCCTTGACGACCGGCAGCGCGACGTCGGCTTCGAGCAGCGCCATGCGCAGCTCGCGGCTGGCGGCGTTGATTTGTTCTTCGGTCAGGCGGCCTTGGCCGCGGATCGAGTCGAGCACGCGCCCGAGGCGCGTTGTCAGATTTTCAAACATGGGGTTCCGCCGTTGACGAGCCGCTATTGTAGCGTCGGCTTCAGCTCAGACTGAGCACATCGCCGCGTTTCAGATGACTGTATTCCCAGCCGCGCAGCGCCAGCCGACATTCGCGCTCGATCACCGCGCTGGTGCCCGGCTTGTGATGCGTCAGATACAGTTTTGGCTTGTGTTCGAGCTTGCGCAGTTCATGACCCAGCAATTCCGGCGTGAAGTGCTTTGATGCATAACCCAGCGCCGCTTCCTTGTCGGGAAACGCAACGTCGATGATCAGCTTGTCGAGCCGCGGCAGGCCATTGAGAAAATGCCATAGCGCATCGTCGGCATAGGTGTCACCGGTGAACGCCAGCGTGCCGCTGCGACCTTCGATTGCGTAGCCGTTGGCCGGCACGGTGTGCAGCACGCGAAACGGTGTGATCGTACGTTCGCCGCCGAGATCGATCTTTTCTTCCATCGCCAGCTCGGACCAGCGCAGCAAGGGCTGGCTCTCGTCCGGCAGCACCGAGAAATCCGGCCAGATCTTCCAGTTGAAGATGTGTTCGCGCAGCGATTGCAGTGTTTCGCGGCCGGCGTGAACGGCGATCGGCTCGTCGATCAGATCGAACAGGTTGTCGGCCATGAATGCCAGGCCGCAGACATGGTCAAGATGGCTATGGGTGAGGAACACGCGCCGGATGCGCTGCTGCTGCGCCAGCGACAGATCACCGATGCCGGTACCCGCGTCGATCAGAATCTCGTCATCCAGCAACAGGCTGGTCGTCCGCAAGCCCGGGCCGACACCGCCGCTGCAACCGAGAACTTTGATCCGCATGGTCGTCCGCAACAATGGAACGATCGATGCTAGCACGCCCGACGCGGGCTTCCGCAGGCCGATGCTATGCTCGTCGACATGATCCCCACGCTCATTGCCTGCGTCCTCTATCTCGTGACCGCGCTGCTGATCTGGCGCCGTCCGCACCGCGTGCTGGAACAGGTACTGCCGCCAGTGGCGCTCGCGCTACATGGCACGGCACTCAGCGTTTTCGTGTTCCGCGCCGGCACCATCACGCTCGGCTTCAATGAGGCGCTCTCGCTATTTGCGTGGCAGTCGTCGTTCCTGCTGTGGGCGCTGTGCTTCCGCGAGCCCCTGCGCATCCTCGGCACGGCGGTCTACCCGCTGACCGCGCTGGCGGCGATCGTGGCGATAGCCTGGCCGTCGCCGACCAACGACATCATCATCGACAACTGGAAGGCGCAGCTGCACATCACGCTGTCGCTGTTTTCCGCGGGTCTGCTGACGCTGGCGGCCGTGCAGTCGGTGCTGCTGGCCGTGCAGGATCGGCTGCTGCACCGCCACCAGCTGACACATCTGGCACGCGCGCTGCCACCGGTGCAGACCATGGAGCGCCTGTTGTTTCAGCTGATCGGCATCGGCTTCGTGCTGCTGTCGCTGACGCTGATCTCGGGGCTGTGGTTCATCCATGACTGGCTCGCCCAACATCTGGCACACAAGACCATCCTGTCGATTACCGCCTGGCTGATCTTCGGCACCCTGCTGTGGGGCCGCGTGCGTTACGGCTGGCGCGGCCGCGTTGCGATCCGCTGGGCGCTGGCCGGTTACGCAATGCTGATTCTGGCGTACTTCGGCAGCAAGTTGATTCTGGAAGAAATACTTGGCCGTCACTGGACTTAGCTTGCATACTTCAAGTTGAGGCGTTGACAGCGCCCAGCCGCTTCGCTAACAACGTGCTGCCACGGCCCCACTCGACCGCGCTCTTGGACGACATACCGCTAGCTGTACTGTTCGGGCTCCTCATCGCCCTGTTGATCACTTCCGCGTTTTTCTCCGGCTCCGAAACGGGGTTGATGACGCTGAATCGTTATCGCCTGAACACTCGTGCCCGCAAGGGTGAACGCGGTGCGCGTTATGCGCGGCGAATGCTGCGCCGGCCCGACCGACTGATCGGCACGATCCTGCTCGGCAATACCTGCTCGAACAATCTGGCGGCCGCGATTGTCGCGATCATCACCGCCAAAATGTTCTCGAACAGCACCGCCGTGC
>DATCXY010000145.1:0-12066 GCA_036570585.1 Solimonas sp.
CTCGGCGGCCGTGCCGCGATCGAAAAGGAGGCCGAAGCGTTTGCGCGCATCGCCAAGACCCAGGCCGCCGCGTCGCTCGTGCAGATCTTCCTCAACGATCAGCTGCTGAAAAAGAAGTTCAAGGCTTTTGCGAAGCAAACCACGCCGATCACGCAGGCCGCCGTGCTGGGCGCCGGCATCATGGGTGGCGGCATTGCCTATACAAGCGCATTGCGCGGTACGCCGGTACGCATGAAGGACATTCAGCAAGGGCAGCTCGATCTCGGCATGAACGAGGCACGCAAACTGCTGGCCCGGCAGGTCAAGAGCGGGCGTCTCAAACAGGAACGCGCGGACGTGATCGCCGCCACGATCGCGCCGCAACTCGATTACGAGGGTTTTGACGGCGTCGATGCCGTTGTCGAGGCGGTGGTCGAAAACATCAAGATCAAGCACGGTGTGTTGTCGGAAGTCGAGAAGCTGGTGCGGCCGGATACCGTGATTGCCTCCAATACGTCGAGCCTGCGCATCGACGATCTCTCCGTACCGCTGCAGCGGCCTGAAAACTTTGTCGGCATGCACTTCTTCAATCCGGTGCCGTCGATGCCGCTGGTCGAAGTGATTCGCGGCACCAGAACCAGCGAAGCGGCGGTCGCGAAAATCGTCAGCTACGGTGTCGCGATGGGCAAGACGCCAATCGTCGTCAAGGATGGCCCGGGCTTTCTCGTCAATCGAATTTTCACACCGTACATGCAGGCGTTCGGACAACTGATCGCCGACGGCGCCGATTTTCTCGCGATCGATGCGGCGATGGAGAGGTTCGGCTGGCCGATGGGCCCGGCTTATCTGAACGACGTGATTGGCATGGATACCGCGATCCACGTCTCGCAGATCATCGCCGCCGGCTTTCCGGAACATATGAAGACCCGCTGGCAGGATCCGCTGCTGGTCATGGTCGATCACAAGCGCTACGGGCAGAAGAATGGAATCGGCTTCTACCGCTACGAAGTCGACCCGGCGGGCAAGCCGCGGAAATCGCCGACGCCCGACAGCCATGCGCTGCTCAAGGCCGTGCAGCCCGGTGGCACGCGCGATTTCAGCGAGGCGGAGATTGTCGAGCGGATGATGCTGCCGATGATCAACGAGGCGGTTCGCTGTCTGGACGAAGCCGTCGTCGACACTGCGGTTGAACTGGACATGGCGCTGCTGTTGGGATTGGGGCTGCCGCAATACCTGGGGGGCGCGCTGAAATACGCCGACTGGCTGGGCCTGGAACGCGTACTGACGTGGTCGCAGCGCTATGGCCATCTTGGGCCGCAGTGGGTGACGCCGCAGCGAGTTCATGCAATGGCGACGGCAGGCAGGCGCTTCTACGGCAGCTGACCGGGGTCTGTTAACACCATGCATCGCTGTGGCCGAGGTCGCTTTGCCGCAGTGCGGCGTCTTTCGTCGCGCATGTACGCCATCGTCACCCGTGATTTCTTCGCAAAGAACGAAGGAACAGGGTGATAGTCATGGAATTGACTAGGCAATAATTTGACTATAATGTTCGGCTCCGAATCCAATCAGAGCCGAGCGGCTTTCGCCATGTCCTTACCTCCAATTCTTGCCAACGGGCTCAAGCTGCCGGTCATGGCCGCGCCGCTGTTCATCATTTCCAATCCGGACCTGGTGATTGCGCAGTGCAAGGCCGGCATCGTCGGATCTTTCCCTGCCTTGAACGCAAGGCCTGCCGGGCAGCTCGATGTCTGGTTGCAGCGAATCACGGAAGAACTGGATCGCTTCAACCAGCAGCATCCGGATACGCCGGCGGCACCGTTTGCAGTCAATCAAATCGTGCATCGTTCCAATGATCGCCTGGAACGCGATGTGGAGGCATGCGTCCGATTCCGGGTGCCGATCGTCATCACCTCGCTTGGCGCGCGCGAAGATCTGAATCAAGCGATACATGCCTACGGCGGTATCACGCTGCACGATGTGATCACCAGCCAGTTCGCCCGCAAAGCGATCGAAAAGGGCGCCGACGGGCTGATTGCGGTCGCATCAGGTGCCGGTGGTCACGCCGGCACCATGTCACCCATGGCCTTGATTCACGAAATCCGCGAGTGGTTCGATGGCCCCCTGTTGCTGTCCGGCGCGATCGGCAGTGGTGACGGCATTCTGGCGGCCCAGGCCATGGGCGCCGACATGGCGTATATCGGCTCGGTGTTCATCGCGACTGCCGAAGCCAATGCGGACCTGCGATACAAGCAGGCAATCGTTGAATACTCGGGCACCGACATCGTCTACTCGAACCTGTTCACCGGCGTGCATGGAAACTATCTTCGCGCTTCGATCGAGGCGGCGGGGTTCGATCCCGATCATCTTCCGCAGTCCGATCCATCCAAAATGAACTTCGGCTCCGGCGGAAATATTTCGGCCAAGGCCTGGAAAGACATCTGGGGTTGCGGGCAGGGAATTGGCGGGATCAAGTCGATCGTGCCGGCCGCTGAGCTGATCGCCAGATTCCAGGCTGAATATCAGCGTGCGAGAACGCGGCTGCTCGCGGCCTGAGCGATGGCACTTTCACATGCCATTCTGGTGACCTTGCTCGATCGCCCGCATAGCGGCTACGAAATCAGCAAGCGATTCGACCAAACCGTCGGTTTCTTCTGGCGCGCGCGAAAGCAGCAGATTTATCAAGAGCTGCACAAGCTCGCCGGAGACGGACTGGTGAGCGCTGAAACCGTCGAACAGGTCGAGCGGCCGAATCGAATCGTCTACTCGATTACCGATGACGGAAGAAAAACGCTCGACGACTGGGTCCGGGAACCGACGCCTTATCCCTCGGTGAAGGAAGAGTTGCTCGTCAAACTCTTTTCGCTCGGCGACGTCGAGGCTTCGGTGCTGATCGATCAGGTACGCCAGCGGCTCGCCGAACACCAGGAGCGGCTCGCATATTTCCATGCGCTCATGAAGACCCATTACCCGAAACCGGCGGCTCTCACAGGCAGAAAAATGGGGCACTACCTCGGATTGCGCTGTGGTGTCATGAACGAGGAATCCGGCATTGCCTGGTGTAACGAGGCGCTGGCATTGCTGGGTGGCCGCCGCAAGACGAGTGCGCGCTGAACGGAGGAAACGAAATGGGTGACAACACGGCGTCAATGATCCAGATGCTGAGCAGTCCGGATTTCATTGAAAATCCCTATCCGGCGTTTGCACGGATTCGACAGCAGGAACCGATCTGCTTCCTCCAGCCATTCAATGCGTGGCTGCTGACACGATTCGAGGACGTGCAAACCGCGTTCACCGATGATCGATTTCAGTTCCAGTACGAACAAAACCAGATCAATCGTCTGGGGCCACGAGCCATCGAGCAGGACTACTTCAAGATTGGCCGTGAGTTTCTGGTCGTCACCGACCCGCCCAAACATACCCAGCTCAAAAGAATCTTCAGTCAGCCATTCACGCCGAAGCGCGTGGCGGCACTGACGGATTCGACGAAAGCGTTGGTCGATTCAGAGATCGACCGGTTCGTGGAGCAGGGAACGGTCGATATCGTCAGTGAGTTCGCTCATCGCGTGCCTTTGGCAATCATCAGCAGTTTGCTGGGCATAGACTGCTCGCACCAGGAGCAGATTCTCAAATGGGTGGCCGCGTTCTACGCAATCCTGTTTGTCAGCCCGATGTCGGACGACGAGTTGAAGCGCGCCAATTCGACGGCCGCCGAAGCGCGCGATTTCTTCTTGGCCTCGATACGGCGTCGGCGCGCCAACCCCGACGACGATTTCATCAGCGATCTGATCATCGCCAATGACAAGGACGAAGAGCCGTTATCGGACGAGCAAATCGCCATCAATGCCTTTCTGCTGTATTTCGCGGGACACGACACCCAGCAAAGCCAGTTCTCGCTTCTCATCGACAGCCTGGACCGCAATCCTGCCGCGATGGCGTTCCTCGCCCGGAATCCGGACAGGATCAGGCAGGCTGCGCCCGAGCTTTATCGTTACGACGCCACCGGCATGTTCATGCCCAGAACGGTGACGGAAGACCTGGTGCTCAACGGCAGGCGCATGACGAAAGGGCAGAACGTGATGTGCTCCATGACCGCGGCGAATCGCGATCCCGAGGCATTCGATGATCCGGATACGCTGAGATTCGATCGCAAGCCGGCCAACAGCGGCGGGCTGAGAAACATGACATTCGGCACCGGCAGGCACCGGTGCCTGGGCGCCAATCTGGCACAAGCCAATCTTCCGATCATGCTCGCGGGCGTACTCGGCCGGCTCAAGAATCTGAGGATCGACCGCGCGGACGCGCAGCGACTTCCTACTTTTGAAGTGCGCGGTTTCGCGCGGTTGCCGGTGAACTGGGACCACTGAAGACGTGGCGCGGGTACTGGCTGGCGTGCGCGGACCGGCGATGGAGTGGCTTGCGATATTGCGACTAATAACAAAATGAGTTATTTGTACCATCCGGATTGACTTATCCCCTGATGGTTCCCCATGCGCAATGCCTCGAACTCACGACCCGTCGCCCTCGTTACCGGCGCTTCGTCCGGTATCGGACGATCGCTTGCCATGCAACTCGCGGAGAGAGGCCATGACCTCGTCCTGACCGCGAGACGTCTGCCTCTGCTGGAAGAGGCCGCGGAAGAGATTGGAAAGGCGACCGGCGCACAATGCGTCGCGATACGCAGCGACCTGTCCGATGTCGACGGTGCGCAGCAGCTCATTGCAGAAATTCGGCGTCGCAATCTGCGCGTGAGCTACCTCGTCAACAACGCGGGCGTGACCGTCGAAGGTCGCTTTCTCGACCACGCGTGGGAACAGCAGCGCGCGTTCGTGCAACTGATGTCGACGTCGCCGGCAGAACTGATCCATGCATTCCTGCCGGAAATGCTGAAGGCCAAGAGCGGCAAGGTTCTCAATATCGCCTCCCTCGGCGCGTTCTGGCCCAGCTTTCCGGGCATCACGCTCTATGCCGGGGCAAAGTCCTTCCTGGTGCGGATGACCAACACGCTGGCCGTCGAATACGTGGGCTCTGGCGTCACGTTCACGGTGCTCTGCCCATTCACCACTCGCACGGCGTTCATCGACACGCCCAACACCCGCGGGATCGTCGAGAAGATGCCGGGTTTCATGATCCAGAGCCCGGAGGCAGTGGCGCGCATCGGCCTTGAAGCCGTCGAAAAGGGCAAAGTCGTCGCGCATACCAGCGCACTCAACCATGCCATGGCCGTCGCACTGACGGTAATGCCGCCGCGCCTGATCAGCGCCGGCATCGTCCGCTTCATGGCGCTGGGCACGCATTGATGCAGCCGTTTTTTCTCGCAGGAGGATGTTGATGACTTCGACGTTTTCTCCACGGATCATCATCAATGGTGTCGGCAATGTGGGCCGGCGGCTGGTCCGGTTCTGTGACGCCAAGGGCTGGCCAATCGTTGCGGCCTACAACCGTGCCGGAGAGAAGGTCGGCAAGGATGTCGGCGAGCTGGCCGGACTCGACCGGTCCTATGGCGTGGTGGTCCGCGATGCCGCCGAGCAGGAGCAGTCCATCGTCCCCGCGGACATCATGCTCAACACGATCGGCGATCTTCTGGACCGCAACTACCCGGTCTACGAGCGCTTCCTGAGTGCCGGCATCAACGTGCTGTGTCACGGCACGCAGTCCTACAATCCCTTCTTCGAGAACCGCGGGATTGCAGAGCAGATCGATGCGGCAGCCAAGCGCAATGGCGTGACCTTCTGCGGTACCGGCATCTGGGACAGCACCCGTATCTGGGCGCCGATCGTCGCTGCGGGGACCTGCGTCAGCATCGAAAGCGTCGTTCATGTCGCCCACGCCGAGATCGGGCGTCAGGGCGCGCAGTTCGAGCGCCTGTGCTCGGGCGTCGGCCTGACGGTCGACGACTACATGAGCAGCTTCATCCGCGAGAAGACTCCCTTTACCCTCAACCGCTACGTGCACGGACCTGTGGTGATGGTGCTGCAGAAGCTCGGCTACCACATCGAGAACATCCGGAAATTCGACGAGCCGGTGATTTTCGACGAGCCCGTCTACTCGCCTTACAGCCAGAAGGAATTTCCGGCGGGCATCGTGGTCGGGACGCGGAACAACGTCGAAGTGAGCACGCGCGAGGGCGTCACCGGCAAGGCGGTTCTCGAGTATCGCTTGTTCAAGCCGGGTGAGATCGAAGAACTGCGCTGGGACATCAATGGCATGCCCGGATTGAGGATCGCCGTCGAGCGCAAGGATACGGCCAACCTCTCGGCGGCATCACTGTTCAACCGGATTCCGGATGTGGTCGCGGCGGTCCCAGGTGTTGTCGAAATCACGAAGCTGGGTCCGCTCGCAAGCAGCGCGTTGCGATAACGCACCCAATCATCAGGTTCGCGGAGTCACGAGATATGTCCGAAGCTTTTCCTTTGCCCTTGTCCGCCCCGCGGCTTCTCGCGCGAGCGAGACAAATCGCCGGCGTGGAAATCGAAGATCATGATGCCCTTGAAGCGCTGACGGTTCTCGTCGATTCCTTCAATCGTGATGCCCAGCTGCACGAAGCGGGCGCCCACAGCGTGCAGGGGCGACTCTTGCGCAGTCTGGTCAATCGCCTGCGAATGCTGCGCGATTTCACCGCACATCCGGAGATTCGCGAACAGTCCGTACGCGAGCCGATCTTCGTTGCCGGTTATCTGCGGACCGGATCGACCAAGCTGGTTCGCATGCTGGCCGCGTCCGGTGACTTCAACGATCTGCCGCTGTGGAAGGCACTCAATCCGTCCTCGATCACCGGTATTCCCGGCGAAGACCCCGGTGCGCGCATTGCCGATGCCGAACAGTTTCTGCATGACCTGTATACCGGCAGTCCTGGAGCCGCCGCCATCCACGAGCAGGGTGCACTGCTGACCGAGGAGGAGAGCTACATTTTCGTCCAGGATCTGCGCTGCGCCGGCTATCTTTCCTACGCCAACGTGCCGAGCTATCTGCAATGGCTCGCCGGGCAGGACCTGCAGGGAACTTACGAGTATCTGCTGGATGTCCTCAAATACCTGCAATGGCAGGGACTGGCGGATCCTGGTCGACGCTGGTTGCTGAAGAGTCCGTTCCATCTGGGGCAGGAGGCGCTGCTGGCTCGCACGTTCCCGGATGCGACGCTGCTGTTCACACATCGACCGCCTGCGCAGTTCCTTTCCTCGATGTGCAGTCTGATGGCCGGCTACATGAAATGGCATACCGACTACACGCATGTCGATGGACCGTCCATCGTCGGTGGCTTTGCTTTCAACATGGATCGTCATTTCGCATTTCGCGAGGCGCCATCGCTGCCTTATCTGGATCTCGACTACCGCGATGTCACTGGCAATAGCGCAAAGATCATCCCGGAGGTTTACCGGAAGATCGGTGCGCCGCTCACGGAAACTGCACTGGGTGCGATGCAGCAATGGGAGCGGGCCAACCCGATCCACAAGCACGGCGGCCACCGCTATGCGCCGGAGGAGTTCGGCATGTCCGAGGCGTTCATCGATGAACAGTGCCGGCGCTACGACGATTTCTATCGCGCCACTTTCGGCGAAGCGGTCCGTTCATGACCGCCGGTCAGCAGCGTGGCGCACCGGGTGCGCGCACCCGCGCGAGTGGCTTTGGCCGCAGCGCAAAGGAGGGGAAGCCCGGCAGAGGCAAGTCTGCGACCGCAAAGGAGAGTCCGGCGGATGCGATCGTCGACGCCGCCGCGCGCTGCTTCCAGCGCTGGGGCATCGCCCGTACCCGGATCGAGGATATCGCCAGCGAAGTGGGCATTGTCCGACCGCATATCTATCGCCATTTCGAAAGCAAGGAGGCTATTGTTCATGCCGTGGTGCTGCGTGAAATCCGGCATCACCACCGTCGGCTGGGCAAGCGATTTCCGCTTCGCGGACCGGCGGAACCGCTGATTCTCGGTTGCCTGATCAGTGGCATCTTCGATGCCGCCAAAGATTCCGATACCGCGTTTCTGGTCGAAACGGACGGTGCGTCGCTGACCGCGCGCATGCTGGCGTCGTCCGCGGCAGTGGTGGCCGAAGTCAGTCAACACTGGACTCCGCTGCTGGAGTACGCGAAACAGCGCGGCGAGTTGCTCGATGGACTCGATATTCCGGCCGCGACACGCTGGTTGACCTTTCTCGAATTCAGCCATCTGGCGCTGCCGGAGCTGACACCGAAGCGCGGCACACTGACGGCGCAGTTCAAGTGCTTCGTGATTCCTGCGCTGCTGAAGCCGCTGCCGGAGCGAATGCTCGAGGGAGCACGGTAATGCCGAATCTGCAGAACAAGATCGCCATCGTCACCGGTGCTGCGCGCGGTCAAGGCGCGGCGCAGGCGCGGCGACTGGTCGAGGATGGCGCAAGCGTCGTGCTCACGGACGTGCTCGACGAGCTCGGCGCGGATGTCGCGCAGTCTCTCGGTGAGCGGGCGATCTATCGAAACCTGGATGTGCGCAATGCCCTTCAGTGGGTCGAAGTGATCGAGCTGGCCGAGCGCCGCTTCGGGCCGCCGGACGTGCTGGTGAACAATGCCGGCATCATGCGCTTCATGCCGGTGGCACAGATTCCAATCGAGGACTACCGGCTGGTCATGGACGTGAACCTGCTGGGCCCCTTGCTCGGCATGCAGACGGTTATTCCCAGGATGCTGCAGCGAGGGTGTGGCTCGATCGTCAATATCTCCTCGGTCAATGGGCTCGCCGGCTCTCCGGGCCTGGGCGCATATGCCGCCTCCAAACATGGACTGATTGGCTTGAGTCGCTGTGCGGCGATGGAACTGGGGCATGCCGGAATTCGCGTCAATGTCGTATGTCCCGGCGGCGTCGATACCCCGATGATCAGCGAAGCCACGCAGATCACCGGAGTCGATGCCGCGGCAGGATTGAGGAATGCCGTGCCGCTTGGCCGCATGGCAACACCGGACGAACTTGCGGGCATCGTTTCCTTTCTGGCATCGGATGACAGCCGGTTCTCGACCGGAGCGACCTATGTGGTCGACGGCGGCCTGCTCGCGGGATTTTCGGTCGTTTGATCAGGTCTTGAGCCGGACCGCGGAGATGCCGCATGCGAATAGCGCGGCGACTTCAACGGACCTGTAAGCCTGATCGGGCAACACGCGGACCCAGGCTCCATTTTCCCTCATCACGCCGGCTCGCGCGGGTCTTTGCAACGATCGCTATCCTGCGGGGATCGCCATGGTATTTCCGGCTTGAGGTTTTCCGCGTCCGCGCATGCGCTCCGAATCATCACGATCGAGATCGTCACCCTGCTTCACGCCGGACTTGCTGCTGATCGCGGTGACGGCGGTCTGGGGCGGCACGTTCATCGTCGTCAAGACGGCGTTGCAGTGGAGCGGGCCGTTCACGTTCGTCGCGCTGCGCTTTGGTCTGGCCGCGCTGCTGCTCGGCGCGGTCAGCTGGCGTCATCTGCGCGGCTTGACCGCGACTGAACTGCGCGGCGGCGTCGCGATCGGCGTCGCGGTGTTCTTCGGTTACAGCCTGCAGACCCTGGGCCTGCGCGAAATTTCCAGCAGCGCGTCGGCGTTCTACACCGCGATGTATCTGCCGATGGTGCCTTTGCTGCAAATCATCCTGTTCCGGACGCTGCCGCGCCCGCAGGCCTGGTTCGGCGTGGGGCTGGCCTGCGTCGGCATGCTGCTGCTGTCGAAGCCTGATGGTGCAAGCCTGGTGATCGGCCATGGCGCGATGGTGACCGTGATCGGCGCATTGGCGATGGCGTTCGAGATTCTGCTGATCAGCCGTTTCGCCAACCGCGGCGATCTGCGCCGGCTCGCGCTGCTGCAGCTGGTGACAGTGGCGGTGCTGGCGACGGCGACGGCTTTGCTATTCGGCGAACCGGTACCGCAGTTCAGTGGCGGCTTCGTCAGCTGCGTTGTCGTCATGGCGCTGATCAGCGCGTTCATCCAGCTGGCGATTACCTGGGCGCAGCGCACGGTGTCGGCGACGCGCGCCACCGTGATCTACGCGCTGGAGCCGGTGTGGGCGGCGGTCGTCGGCGTGTTCATCGGCGACCAGCTCGGCATTATCGGCTTCGCTGGCGGCGCACTGATTGTCGCGGCAGTGCTGGTCACCGAACTTCGCTTGCCGTCACGCAGTCGTAGCTAGAGTCCGTCCGCGCCATCCGGCCTTGTCCGGGCGGCGGACCACAAGCCTGCGCAAGGATGCGCGGGTTCGATCGCTCTCGTTACGGGAAAGGATTCCTCATGCGCGATTTCTTCATGCAATTGCAGGACACGACGCCGTGGATCTGGACCGGCGCTGCCGCGTGCGTGGTATTGGTGATCGTTCTGCTCGGCATGCGTGTGGTGCACAGCCTGGTATTGCGCGCGACCAGTCATCACACGATGTTCGGCTTGATCGTGCGGCGTGCGCATGCACCGCTCACGGTGGTGGTCGCGGTGGCGGCGCTGAACTTGGTCTGGCAGGCGGCGCCTGATGAAATGTCGCTGATCGGCGCCGTGCGGCATGTCTCGGCGGTGCTCTGGATCGGCGCGATGACCTGGCTGCTGCTGCGCGTGGTGGCGATCGGCGGCGAGGCCGTCACCGAGCTCAATCCATATGATGTCGCGGACAATCTGCGCGCACGTACGCGGCAGACCCAGGCGCGCGTGCTGACGCGCACGCTGTATGTGGTGATTCTGTTGATCGGTGTGGCGCTGGCACTGATGACGATTCCTGGCGTGCGCCAGATCGGCACCAGCTTGCTGGCGTCGGCCGGAATCGGTGCGCTGGCCATCGGCCTGGCCGCCAAACCCGTGCTGGGCAACATGCTGGCCGGACTGCAGATCGCGCTGACGCAGCCGATTCGCATCGACGACGTGCTGGTGCTCGAAAACGAATGGGGCCGCGTCGAAGAAATTACCGGCACCTATGTCGTCGTCGCGATCTGGGATCAGCGTCGCCTGATCGTTCCACTGCAGTACTTCATCGAGAAACCGTTTCAGAACTGGACGCGGCACAGTTCGCAGATTCTCGGCACGGCGATGCTGTGGACGGATTACCGATTGCCGGTTGAGCCGATTCGTGCCGAGGTCAGCCGTCTGTGCAAACAGGACAAGGATTGGGACGGTCGCGTCGGTATCGTGCAGGTGACGGACACCAGCGAACAGTCGATGCAGTTGCGCATTCTCTTGTCGTCCGAGAATTCGGGCCGCAACTTTGATCTGCGCTATCGCGTCCGCGAAGGCGTGATCGCATTTATCGCGCGCGAGTTTCCGCATGCCCTGCCGCATCTGCGCGCTGAACTGCTGCCGGGCGAAGCCGCCACCAAGCCGCCGCCGCCGATCGCGCAATCGGCGGCGCCCGCGTCTTCGCCGACACCAACGCGTCCCGAAAGCGGTTAACCGTTCGCATCCGTGGAAATTCAGCACCGCGACAGCTGCCATGGCATCTGCTGCATGTGGAGTCGGCAAGGAAGCCGGCATGAAGGGAGCTCAGGATGGCCGACGTTTCGACGCAAACTGCCGAACCGGCATCGCTGCGACGCACGATTGCAGCAGTCCCGGTTCTCGACATTCGCAACGTCGCGCTGGTCGTGCTCGCAACCCTGGCAACCTTGGCGGCCCTCAAGCTCGCCGCCGATGTGCTGGTCCCCATCACGCTATCGATTTCGCTCGGCTATGTGCTGATGCCGCTCGTGTTGTGGATGCGTCGCCGGCTGCGAATTCCGGAGCCGCTCGGTGCAGGTATCGCGTTGGTGCTTTTGGTGGTGTTGATCGTGGTCGGGGCGGTGGAGATGCAACCACGGGTGTCGGCCATCCTCGATACGGTGCCGAAAGCAACACAGCGGCTCGGCCACCTGCTGCACAGCACGGCACTCGACAAGACCAGCGCGATTCGCAAGCTGACCACTGCCGCCGATTCACTGGAACGTGCGGCCAGTGCCGGCGTGGTCGTGCACGGCGATTCGGCCACGGCGGCCGTTCCGAGCCTGCAGCATCATCTGTGGTCGGCAGCCGGTGCGACCTTGCGGGGCATCGGCCAGACCGTGATCGTCTGTGCGCTGACGTACTTTTTGCTGGTGTCCGGCCACTCGTTCAAACGCAAGCTGGTACGGATCAGCGGCG
>DATCXY010000146.1:0-5413 GCA_036570585.1 Solimonas sp.
GTCCTGCGCAATCAGCGGATCCCATAGCGAACCCCAGATCAGCTTGATGACATTCCAGCCAGACCCGCGGAATGCACCTTCGAGCTCCTGGATGATCTTGCCGTTGCCGCGCACCGGCCCATCGAGGCGCTGCAGATTGCAGTTGATGACGAAGATCAGATTATCGAGCTTCTCGCGCGCGGCGATGTCGATCGCGCCGAGTGATTCCGGCTCGTCCATTTCGCCGTCGCCACAGAAGCACCAGACCTTGCGCCCGGCCATCTTCGCGATGCCGCGATTTTCCAGATACTTCATCAGCCGCGCCTGATAGATCGCGGTAATCGGCCCGAGCCCCATGCTGACGGTCGGAAACTGCCAGAAGTCCGGCATCAGCCACGGATGCGGATAGCTCGAAAGGCCCGGCGCCAGCGCTTCCATCCGGAAGCGCTTGAGTTGCTCTTCCGTGATGCGTCCTTCGAGAAACGCGCGCGCGTAAATGCCCGGCGCGACGTGACCTTGAATGTAGATCAGATCGGCACCGTCCGGATGCTCCGGGCCTTTCCAGAAATGATTGAAGCCGACGTCGTACAGCGTCGCGCTTGATGCAAAGCTGGCGATGTGTCCGCCGATGCCGGAATGCTCGCGGTTGGCATTGACGACCATCGCCATCGCATTCCAGCGAATGATCGAGCGGATGCGCCATTCGATCTCGTGGTCTCCTGGCGAGCGCGCCTCGAGATGCGGCGGAATCGTGTTGATGTAGGCGGTGTTGGCGGAGAACGGTATGAACGCGCCGTTGCGTCGCGCTTTTTCGATCAGCCGTTCGAGCAGGTAGTGCGCGCGCTCGGGGCCTTCGCGATCGAGCACCGCGTCGAGTGCTTCGAGCCACTCCTGGCTTTCCTGCGGATCGAGGTCCGCAGCCTTTTCGATGTTGCTGGAATCCATTACCCGCGCTCCTCGCGTATCCAATGCCGCAAATCTCGTCGACTGTAGACCGCGACACTCTCATACGTCCAATATATGAATCAGTACAACGTCATACTCTATACATATCGATATGGAACTCCGACATCTGCGTTACTTCGTGGCGGTCGCCGACGAAGGGCATTTCACGCGTGCGGCGGCGCAACTCGGCATCGGCCAACCGCCGCTGTCGTTGCAGATCCAGCAGCTCGAGCGCGAACTCGGCACCTCGCTGTTCAAGCGTCTGCCGCGTGGCGTCGTGCTGACCGATGCCGGTCGCGCATTCGCGCAGGATGCGCGGCGCATCCTGCGCGACGTCGAGCAGGCCAGCGAGCACGCGCGCCGGGTCGCCAGTGGCGAACTCGGCCGCATCCGCGTCGGCATGATCAATTCCGCGCCGTTCCATCCATTGATCCCGCAAGTCATCCGCGAGTTCCGTCGCCGCTATCCAGACGTCGCATTCTCGCTTGAAGAACGGACAACACCCGGCTTGGTCGCGGCGGTCCGCGGTGACGCGGTCGATGTCGCATTCGTGCGGCCCATTCACGGCAGCGACGATGGCCTGAGCATCGAGACCGTCATCGATGAGGACATGCTGGTTGCCTTGCCCTCGGGCCATCCGCTCGCACATCGGGCGAGCATATCGCTGCTGGCGCTTTCGATTGAACCGTTCGTGCTGTTCTCGCGCGCGGTCGGCGCAGGGCTTCACGACGAGATCGTCGCAGCATGTCGCGTCGCCGGCTTTTCGCCGCGCGTCGTGCAAGAAGCCTCGCAGGTTACGTCGATCGTCAATCTGGTGGCATCGGGTCTCGGCGTGTCGATTTTGCCGGCGTCGATGCAGCACATGCACACCGATGGCGTCACCTTCCGGCCGATCACCCGTCCGGTACCGAAAGCGCGCCTCAGCCTGATCTGGCGACACGAAGATCGCGACGCTCCACAGCTCGTGCGGCTGCGCGAGCTGATCCGTGAGCTGGCCCCGGCGCCGCGCCGCCAACGCCGGGCATAATCGGAACTCTTAACGCTCGGAGAGTTTTGATGCAGCGTGCCGCTACCGTCATCGACGATGTCGAAATCGCCGTTGATCGCATCATTGAGCGCGTCGGCAAACGGATCGTGCTCGGCATTCCGCTCGGGCTCGGCAAGCCGGTGGAACTGACCAATGCGCTGTATCGCCGTGCACAGGCGGACCCCGATCTGAAGCTGAAGATCTTCACGGCGCTGTCACTGGCCAAGCCGGTTGCGAGCAGCGATGTCGAGCGTGCGTTCATGGTGCCGTTTGTCGAGCGCGTGTTCGCTGGCGTACCCGAACTTGATTACGTGAAGGCGCAGCACGCCGGCACGCTGCCGCCGAACGTGGAGATTACCGAGTTCTTTTTTCTGACCGGCGCGATGCTGAACAACGTCGACGCGCAACGGCATTACATCAACAGCAACTACACGCACGCGGCACGCGATGTGTTCAATCACGGCTGCAATGTCGTCGCGCAAATGATCTGCAAACGTGAAGGCGCGGGCGGCTTGCGCTATTCGCTGTCGTGCAACCCCGACACCGGTCCGGAGGTGATTCGCCTGCTGGAGAAGCATGGCCGTCCGCATGTCGTCATTGGTCAGGTCAATCAGAACCTGCCGTATTTTGGCAACGATGCGGAAGTCGCGCCCGACCGCTTCGATTTCGTGGTGGACCATGCGCGCTACACAACGGCGCTGTTCTCCACACCGAAAATGCCGGTCACTGCGGCCGACTATGCGATCGGCCTGTACACGAGCACGCTGATCCGCGACAACGGCACGCTGCAGCTCGGCATCGGCAGTCTCGGCGATGCCATCGTTCATGCGCTCAAGCTGCGCCACCAGCAGAATCCGCGGTATCGCAGCCTGATCAAGGATGCCGGCATCGAGGCACGCCACAGCGAGTTGATTCACGCGGTCGGCGGTCTCGACGCCTTTCGTGATGGAGTCTACGGCGCGACCGAAATGTTCGTCGACGGCTTTTGGCATCTGCTGCGCGCCGGCGTTCTCAAGCGCGCGGTCTATGACTTCTGGGCGTTGCAGCAGCTGATTGATCAAGGCCATTGTGATCCGCAGCGACTGACGCCGGCGGTGCTCGATCGCTTCGACGAACTTGGCGTGCGCGCGATCCGCACCAAGGATTTCGAGATCCTGCAGCATCATGGTCTGTTCAACGATGCGACGCGCTATGACCGCGGCTATCTGATCGCCCCGGACGGCACGCGCGTGATGGCCAACTTCGCGGAGCCAGAAGCGCGCGCGATCATGGCCGCGCAATGTCTCGGCACGAAGTTGCGACGCGGAATCATTCTTCACGGCGGTTTCTTCCTCGGCGCGCGCGACTTCTATCAAGGCCTGCATGATCTGAGCGACGCCGAGCGCGAATCGATCTGCATGACCGGCGTCGACAAGACCAACCAGCTCGATCGCAATCCGCGGCTCTATCAGTTGCAACGCGTCGACGCGCGCTTCATCAATACCGGCATGATGATCACGCTATCCGGTGATTTTGTTTCCGACAGCCTGGCTGATGGTCGTGTGGTATCCGGCGTTGGCGGTCAATACAACTTCGTTGCCCAGGCACATCAGCTTGAGACCGGCCGATCGATACTGATGATGCGCGCGGTACGCGACGCCGGCGGCAAGCCGATCAGCAACGTGTTGTTCAACTACGGGCACACGACGATTCCGCGCCACCTGCGGGACATCGTCATCACCGAATACGGCATGGCCGATCTGCGCTCGAAGAACGATAACCAGATCGCCAAGGCGCTCATCTGCATTGCCGATTCGCGCTTCCAGGCCGGCTTGCTGGCTGCGGCGAAGAAAGTCGGCAAGATCGAGTCCGAATGGCGGATTCCAGCGCACAGTCTTCGCAACACACCGGACGCACTCGCCGAAAGCTTGCGGCCGTATCGCGTGCAAGGCGTGTTGCCATTATTTCCGCTCGGTTCCGATTTCGATGAAC
The DNA here is from genome assembly GCA_036570585.1 of Solimonas sp. GTDB lineage: Bacteria > Pseudomonadota > Gammaproteobacteria > Nevskiales > Nevskiaceae > Solimonas. The sequence continues at coordinate 3,923 of DATCXY010000146.1, forward strand.
TCGAGCAGGCGTTGTTGCCCGCCCTCGGCCGCGTCAAGGAGGCCGCTGCCACGACGCCGAAATTGAAGCTTTTGTGGAAGTTGCTGCGCTTCAACGAAAGCGCGATTCCACCGACGGCGCAGCCTTACCTCAAACGCGTGAATCTCGACGCGCCCAGAGGTCTTGAGAACCGCGTCGCACGCATGCTGCTGGTCGAAGCGCTTGCCGCTCCGGCATCGTGATGATCAGCTGCGGCGCGGCCACGCGATCTCGCGTGGCGCAAAGCCGCGGCGGCGCAGCCAGTCGCGCAGCGCCAGACCGGTCGCGGCCGGCCAGTATTCGGCTTGATCGAAGGGCACGTGCTTCCATTCGGCGAGCTCTTCGTTGAGCCGCACTTCGCCTTCAGCGGGCACGTGGTAGGCAATGATCAATTGGTTCATGCGCTCGAACGTGTAGTGGCCAATGAAGTTGGCGCCGAGCGGACGTAGCCCGGTTTCCTCGTTGACCTCGCGCTGCGCCGCCTCGTCCGGAATCTCGTTCTTTTCAAGAAATCCGGTGATCAGCGCGAACGTGCCAACGGGCCATGCGACGTTCCTCGCGAGCAACAACTTTCCTTCGTGCTCAACCACCGCCGCGACGACCGGCGTCGGATTGTCCCAGAACACGAAGTCGCAGCCTTCGGCCTTGCAGACACGCCGATCGAACCCGCCCTGGTGTTCTGTATGCAACGGTGTGGCGCAGCGCGGGCAATGCTGGTAGATGCTCATGTGCTTGGCGATCGACGTTTGGGCGGATCGCGATGATCGCATGCATAAAGTCGGCCTGGCGCGTGGCGGCCATCCGTGATTGCAATCTAGCTCGCGCAAGCGGCGTGCGGAGGATAGGTTCGCGCCAGAATGCCGCGGATCAGCGGGCCCGCGTCATTGCGCAATCGCTGCGCCGGGAGTCCGCCCAGCATGCGCACCACGACATCACGCAGCAACGGCAGATCGACGCTGGTCGGCAGGCAATAGGCGGTGGGTCTCATCGTCTGCGCGACTTCGACAAGATCATCATCGCGCCGCTGATCGTTTCTGAAATCGGTTCCGGTGTCGCGCCGAAGTATCGCGTCGAGATAGCCCATGCACTGCGCGCGGTCGTAGACCGTCATCCGTGCGCAATGATCAAGATACTCGCGGCCGCTCATGGCAAAAGCGCCGCTCGGCAGCAGCGCCAGCACGACCGCACACAACAGAGCTTTCATGATCTTCCGCTCCCCGACGGCGATCGTTCGAAGCTCGATCATCGCACCATCGACGACGCGAGCTGTCGCCGTCGAGCGCTTCGGCCCACACGTCTGTCGCGGAACCGCCGGCTCACTTTCCGATGCAGAAATTCGAGAAGATGCGGCCTAGAAGGTCTTCGCTGCTGAATTCACCGGTGATTTCACCGAGTGCAGTGAGCGCGCCTTTCAGCTCCTCGGCAGCCAATTCCGGGAGACGTCGTTCTCGCAAGCGCAGCGCGGCAGCATCG
>DATCXY010000147.1:0-3636 GCA_036570585.1 Solimonas sp.
GCAAACCGCGCGCGACGGCACGATCACGAAATGACAGGAGACCCCGCGATGACGAGCTTTACCGCCCTGCGTGTCCATGCCCCCGAGAAAAACCGGACCGAGGCGCGCTTCGATCAGCTCAGCGTCGATGATCTGTCGACGGGTGAAGTGGTGGTGCGCATTGCATGGACGGGCATCAACTACAAGGATGCACTTGCGGTCACTGGCAAAGGACGCATCCTCAAGTCGTACCCGAAAGTGCCGGGCATCGATTTCGCCGGACACGTCGAGTCCAGCAGCGACAAGCGCTACCGACCCGGTGATGCGGTGCTGGTCACAGGTTGCAACATTGGCGAAGTGTTCGATGGTGGCTATGCTGAATTTGCACGCGTTGCTGCCGATTCGATCATCCGCAAGCCCGATGGTCTGAGCCTGCGCGAGACGATGGCGATCGGCACCGCCGGCTTCACCGCGGCCTTCGCGCTGCGACGGATGCTGGAAAATCATCAGGCACCGGAGATGGGGCCGATCGCGATCACAGGCCCAACCGGTGGCGTCGGTTCGATCGCGATCGATCTGTTCAAGCGCGCCGGCTTCACGGTGCATGCGATTACCGGCAAGGCCGGCAAGGCCGATGACTATCTGAAAAGCCTCGGTGCCGATCAGATCGTCTCGCGGCAATCGCTGTCGGTCGGCAGCAAGCCATTGGAGTCCGCGACCTGGGGTGGCGCGGTCGACAATCTCGGCGGCGACACGCTCGCGATGCTGACGCGCACGGTGAATTCATGGGGCAACATCGCCAGCATCGGTCTTGCGCAGTCGCATGAACTACAGACCACGGTGATGCCATTCATCCTGCGCGGCGTGTCGATCCTCGGCGTCCATTCGGTGCACTGCCCACGCGCGTGGCGCGAGGACATCTGGCACAAGCTGTCGGGCGAGTGGCGGCCGCGCGTGCTCGACAAGATCGTCACGCGTGAAGTGACACTCACGGATTTGCCGTCGGCGTGTGAGGATTTGATCGCAGGGACGGTGACGGGGCGGACCTTGGTTCGTGTTTCGGGCGCGGAGTAGAGGCGCTTCAGTTATGGGTCCCATCCGTCGCTGGCGGATCGCACCTTTGGTTTCGCCCTTGAGGGCGAGTTCCTTTTCTTTGCTTGTCCAAAGAAAAGGAACCCGCGCCGTAGCGCGGAACAAAGGGTCGATCGAGCGAACACTTGAAACGAAACGCAATCCCCGAATCAGGTCTGGAAGCTCGATCGCGGATCGCGATCGACAACGCGTCGCGCATATCTCCGCGCGATCACCGAACAGACGATCAGCTGCAACTGGTGATAGATCATGATCGGCAACATGATCAGGCCGAGTGTGCCGCCGCTGCCGAAGATCAGCGCCGCCATCGGCGCGCCGGCAGCCAGGCTTTTCTTCGAACCGCAGAACACCGCGGCGATTTCGTCTTCGACATCGAACTTCAGTCTTGTGGCGACGAACGAGGTCATCGTCAGGATCACGGCCAGCAGCGCCCCGGTCAGCAGCGCGGTGATCAGCAGCGGCGCGGCGCCGAACCGGGTCCAGACACCGGCGACAGTCGCGTCGCAGAACGAATTGAAGACGATCATCACGATCACGGTGCGATCGACGAGCCCCACGCGCGATTTGTTGCGCATGATCCAGTCGCCGATCCAGTGCCGCAGGCACTGACCGATGATGAACGGCAACAGCAGTTGCTCGCCGATCTTGATGAATTGCTCGACCAGCGGCACGCCGTGATGTTCCGCCGTCATATACAGGCCGACGTACAGCGGGGTCAGCACCATGCCGATCAGGCTCGATAGCGTTGCGTTGAATACCGCGCCGGCGATGTTGCCGCGCGCCATCGCCGTCATCGCGATCGACGACGACACGGTCGACGGCAACACGCAGAGATAGAAAAACCCGAGCATCAGCTCCTGCGGCAGCCAGCGGCCGACGCTGACGCTGACCAGTAATCCCAGCAGCGGGAACATCGTGAATGTGAAGAGTTGCACGAACAGATGCAGTCGCCAGTTGGCAGCGCCGGCCTTGAGTTTTTCGGTCGAAAGCCCGGCACCGCTGAGCAGGAATACCAACGCGACGCCGATGTGTGTCAGCAACTCGAGATGCAGCACGCCGCCGCTGGCGCCGAGCTGCGGCAGCAACAATGCGATCGCCACCGCGATCAGCATCGAGCCAAGAAAACCATCGAGAAAAGGAATCCGCATGGGCTCAGAGGTAAGGCGAGAACAGCCAGAACAGCGCACTGCGCAGCCGTTTCCAGAAGCGCGGATGCTGGGCGTCGTGCAGCAGCAACTCTTCGGCGTTCTGCCAAGCATTGGCGAAGTGCGTGGCCAGTTGCTGGGCGAGTGGATTGTCGTAGATCTCGACATTCAGCTCGAAATTCAGCAGCAGGCTGCGCGGGTCCCAGTTGGCGCTGCCGATCATCGCGTACGCGCCGTCGACAACGAACAGTTTGCTGTGACAGAACGGCCCGGTCTGGAAGCGGATGCGCACGCCGCGCTCCAGCAATTGCGCGAGCTGGTGCTCGGCGGCCCAACCGACATACGGAAGATTGTTGCGCTTCGGCAGCAGCACGACCGTGCGCACGCCGCGTAATGCGGCGCCCTGCAGCGCTGCGATCAATTCCGCTGGCGGCAGGAAGTACGGCGTCATGATCAGGACCTCGCGCCGCGCCGCCGCGATCGCCGCCATCATCACGAAACTCAACTCTTCGAAATCCTCGTTCGGTCCATCGGTGATGACGCGACAGCTTGTGCTGCCGGCGTCAAGCGGCAGCGCTTCGTGGACACTGATCTGTTCGCGCGCGGCAAAATTCCAGTCTTCTGCGAACACGTCAGCCATCTGTCGGACGATCGGGCCGCGCAGTTCAAAATGCAGATCAATGGTCCGCCGGCGGTCGTGCGGATCATCGACAAGATGGCGCGCGCCGATATTCATGCCACCGGTAAATCCGATGCCGCCATCGATCAGCAGCAGCTTGCGGTGATTGCGCAGGTTGAGATGCAGCGCGGGCGGCCACAGGCGCAGCGGATTGAAACGCGCAATGTCAATGCCGGCCTGTTTCAGGCGACGACCGATCCGTGGCCACGAATAGCGCTCGCCAGTGTCGTCGATCAGCACCTTGACTTGCACGCCACGCGACTTGGCTTGCGACAGCGCGGCGACAAACTGCTGGCCGACTGCGTCGTTGTCGAAGATGTAAGTGCCAAGCCAGATCGTCTCGCGTGCGGCGGCGATCGCCGCCAACATCCGCGGATAGGCCTGCTCGCCGTTGTGCAGCGGAGTGACCGTGTTGTTGCCAAGCAGGGGTCGACGCGTCAGTACGTCTGAGGTGCGTGCGACTTCTTCGAGCCAGCTCGGTATCGGCGCGTGTTCAGAGCTCGCGTTGCGGATATCGGCCGAATGCGCCGAACCGATGTTTCGACTGCTGCGATCAATCGCGAAGCGCTTTGCGTGTGTGCGCACGCGATTGACGCCAAACACGTAGTAGAGCGCCGGTCCTGCGAGAGGGAATAGCCAGCACACCGCGATCCAGCCCCAGGCGGCGCGCGCATCGCGCTTGGTCAGCAGCGCGTGACCGCGGTGCCGAGTGCCACCAGCGGCCATAGCGCGAGCAACAGC
>DATCXY010000148.1:0-3858 GCA_036570585.1 Solimonas sp.
CCCGATGGACGTGATGCGTACTGGCGTGTCGGTGCTCGGCTGCGTCAAGCCTGAGAAGGACGACCACAACCATCCGGGCGCGCGTGACATCGCCGACAAGCTGATGGCAAGCCTCGGTTCGATGCTGCTGTACTGGTATCACTACGCGTACAACGGCAAGATCATCGAAGTCGACGAATCCGATGAAGATTCGATCGGCGGTCACTTCCTGCATCTGCTGCATCAGGAAAAGCCGAAGGCTTCGTGGGTCAAGGCCATGCACACGTCGCTCGTGCTGTATGCCGAGCACGAGTTCAATGCCTCGACGTTCACCACGCGCGTTGTCGCCGGTACCGGCTCCGACATGTACTCGGCGATCTGCGGCGGCATCGGTGCGCTGCGCGGTCCCAAGCACGGCGGCGCCAACGAAGTCGCGTTCGAGATCCAGCAGCGCTACGACAATCCGGACGAAGCGGAAGCCGACATCAAGGCGCGCGTCGAGAAGAAGGAAGTCGTGATCGGCTTCGGTCATCCGGTCTACACGATCGCCGATCCGCGCAACAAGGTGATCAAGGAAGTCGCGCGCGATCTGTCGAAGGAAGTCGGCAGCACGAAGATGTTCGACATCGCCGAGCGTCTCGAGACGGTGATGTGGGACATCAAGAAAATGTTCCCGAACCTCGATTGGTTCAGCGCGGTCAGCTACAACATGATGGGCGTGCCGACCGACATGTTCACGCCGCTGTTCGTGATCGCCCGCACCGCCGGCTGGAGCGCGCACATCATCGAGCAGCGCATCGACGGCAAGATCATCCGCCCGAGCGCCAACTACGTGGGACCGGAAGATCTGAAGTTCGTGCCGATCAAAGACCGTAAATAAGTAAAAGCGGTGACTCGTGACTCGTGATTTGTGATTGGCAAAAGCCGTCACGAATCACGAGTCACACATCACAAATCACGAGTCAACTATGAACACCAACTTCCGCAAGAACCTTCCCGGCACCCAGCTGGATTATTTCGACGCGCGTGCCGCGGTCGATGCGATCAAGCCGGGCGCCTGGGCCAAGCTGCCGTATACCGCCCGCGTGCATGCCGAAAACCTGGTGCGCAAGGCGGAGCCCGAGAAGATCAGCGCCTATCTCGGCCAGCTGATCGAGCGCAAGCGCGATCTCGACTTTCCGTGGTTCCCGGTGCGGGTGGTGTGCCATGACATTCTCGGTCAGACCGCGCTCGTCGACCTTGCCGGTCTGCGTGACGCGATCGCCGACATGGGCGGCGATCCGGCCAAGGTCAATCCGGTGGTGCCGGTGCAGTTGATCGTTGACCATTCGCTGGCGGTCGAGCATGGCGGCTTCGAGAAGAATGCGTTTGCGAAGAACCGCGCGATCGAAGATCGCCGCAACGATGATCGCTTCCACTTCATCAACTGGACCAAGGAAGCGTTCCACAACATCGACGTGATTCCGCCGGGCAACGGCATCATGCATCAGATCAATCTGGAGCGGATGTCGCCGGTGGTCTACACGCAGGACGGCGTCGCATTTCCGGACACCTGTGTCGGTACCGACAGCCATACGCCACACGTCGACAGCCTCGGCGTGATCGCGATCGGCGTCGGTGGCCTCGAAGCGGAGAATGTCATGCTCGGCCGCGCGTCGTGGATGCGCCTGCCGGACATCGTCGGTGTCGAACTCAGCGGCAAGCCGAATCCGGGCATTACCGCGACTGACGTGGTGCTGGCGCTGACCGAATTCCTGCGCAAGGAAAAAGTCGTCGGTGCGTATCTCGAATTTCATGGGGAAGGTGCTGCCGCGCTGACGCTCGGCGATCGCGCAACGATCTCCAATATGGCGCCCGAATACGGGGCGACCGCGGCGATGTTCTTCATCGACCAGAACACGCTCGACTACCTGACGCTGACCGGCCGCGAGGCCGAGCAGGTCAAGCTCGTGGAGACCTACGCCAAGGAGGCCGGTTTGTGGGCCGACGCGCTGAAGACCGCCGAATACGAGCGCGTGCTGAAATTCGATCTCTCCACCGTCGTGCGCAACATGGCCGGCCCGTCGAACCCGCACAAGCGTCTGCCGACTTCGGCACTCGCCGAACGCGGCATTGCCGCCCCGTGGGAACTGCCGGCCGATGGCAAGATGCCGGACGGCGCGGTGATCATCGCCGCCATCACCAGCTGCACCAACACCTCGAACCCGCGCAACGTGATCGCCGCCGGCCTGCTCGCGCGCAACGCGAACGCGCGTGGTCTGACGCGCAAGCCGTGGGTGAAGTCGTCGCTGGCGCCGGGCTCCAAGGCCGTGCAGCTGTATCTCGAAGACGCCAAGCTGTTGCCGGAACTCGAACAGCTCGGCTTCGGCATCGTCGCGTTCGCCTGCACGACCTGCAACGGCATGTCCGGCGCGCTCGATCCGAAGATCCAGCAGGAAATCATCGACCGCGACCTGTATGCGACCGCCGTGCTGTCGGGCAATCGCAACTTCGATGGCCGCATTCATCCGTACGCAAAGCAGGCGTTCCTGGCGTCGCCGCCGCTGGTCGTCGCCTACGCCATCGCCGGCACCGTGCGCTTCGACATCGAGAAGGACACGCTCGGACTCGACAAGGATGGCAAGCCGGTCACGCTCAAGGACATCTGGCCGAGCGACGAAGAGATCGATTCCGTCATCAAGCAGAGCGTCAAGCCGGAAATGTTCCGCAAGGTCTACGACCCGATGTTCAATTTCAAGATCGTCGACGACAACAAGGCCAAGCCGCTGTACGACTGGCGCCCGATGAGTACCTACATCCGTCGTCCGCCGTATTGGGAAGGCGCGCTGGCCGGCGAACGCACGATGAAGGGCATGCGGCCGCTGGCCGTGCTGCCGGACAACATCACCACCGACCATCTGTCGCCGTCGAACGCGATCATGAGAGACAGTGCCGCCGGTGAATACCTGCACAAGATGGGGCTGCCGGAAGAAGACTTCAATTCGTACGCGACACATCGCGGCGACCATCTGACGGCGCAGCGCGCGACCTTCGCCAACCCGAAACTGATCAACGAAATGGCGATCGTCGACGGCAAGGTCAAGCAGGGCTCGCTGACGCGCGTCGAGCCGGACGGCAAGGTCATGCGCATGTGGGAAGCGATCGAAACCTACATGCAGCGCAAGCAGCCGCTGATCGTCATCGCCGGTGCCGACTACGGGCAGGGCAGTTCGCGTGACTGGGCGGCCAAGGCCGTGCGTCTGGCGGGCGTCGAGGCGATCGTCGCCGAAGGCTTCGAGCGTATCCACCGCACCAACCTGATCGGCATGGGCACGCTGCCGCTGGAGTTCAAGCCGGGCACCACGCGCCTGACGCTGAACATCGACGGCACCGAAACCTTTGACGTCATCGGCGAGCGCAAGCCGCGCGCGACGCTGACGCTGGTCATTCATCGCAAGAACGGCGAGACGGTCGAAGTGCCGGTGACCTGCCGGCTCGACTCCGACGAAGAAGTGTCGATCTACGAAGCCGGTGGCGTGCTGCAGCGCTTCGCGCAGGATTTTCTCGAATCGACGAAGGCAGCGTGAGCAGCGAACCGGGCATGTCGATTTCGCCGGCGTCCGTTCGTCGACAAACAGTGGACGACACATTTCGTGGCGTCCGCTGATGAACTTTCAAAGGAGATAACGTCATGTCCGGAACCGTCCGTCTGCACCGTGTCCTCAAGGCGCCCGCCGAGCGCGTCTATCGCGCGTTCCTCGATCCCGGCGCGCTCGTCAAATGGCTGCCGCCGCATGGTTTCACCGGCACGGTCCATCACATGGATGCGCGCGTCGGCGGCGGCTACAAGATGTCGTTCACCAATTTCGGTACCGGCCACAGCCACTCGTTCAGCGCCAC
>DATCXY010000149.1:0-4884 GCA_036570585.1 Solimonas sp.
CGGCCGAATCGGTGCTGGGTCTCGCCAGTACCAACACCGGAATATCCGACCATGCCGGCTGATTCTCGATCCAGCGCACCAGCGCATGCCGCTGCGCGAGTGCTTCTTCGGCGACCAGCAGCGCACCGGCGCCCCTCTCCAGCTCAGCATGCAACTGCTCGATTCCGTCGCAGCCGACCACGGTCACGTCCTGGTGCTCGAAAGCGGAACGCGTGAGCGCGAAATCCTTCGGCGTCGGCGCCAGCACCAGCACGCGCATATCGTTGCGCATCGGTACGGCTGGCGGAGCGTTGCTCAGGACTTGGGCTCCATGAGACGTTCGGATTCACCCTGGAAAACCGGCACGCCGGTCAGCACGCCGTGAAAATCCTTGAGTGGCTTGCCAATCTGGATTTTTCCGCCTGCCATCTTGAATTCGCGGATGCTGCGCTCGTGCTCGCCCCCGCGCTTCTTGACCACCGAGATCGCCTGCCGCACTTCACCGCGCGCTTCGAAGTAGCGCATCAGGATCACGGCATCGGCGAGATAGCTGACGTCCACCGGTGCACTCATGTTGTTGCCGATCAGGCCGTGATGCGCGCTCGCCATCAGCGTCGCGATACCCCGCTGGCCCAGAAAGCTCAGCAACTCGTGCAGTTGGATGATGAGGAACTGCTCGCCGGGCATCGCATTGAGATAACCATTGAGGCTGTCAATCACCACGATCGACACGTGTTCCTTGTCGACCGCCTCGCGTATGAAGTGAACCATCTCGCCTGGTGACAGTTCCGCCGGGTCGATCTGTTTGACGATCACGGCACCGGACTCGATGAACGGCTGCAAGTCGATATTGAGTCCGGCCGTGCGACGAATCAGCGTGCTGACGCTTTCGTCGAACAGCATCATCAGCGCCCTCTCGCCGCGGCCGGCCGCCGCATGCACGAACTGCGCGTTGAGCGAAGACTTGCCGGTACCCGCGGCGCCGGCGATCAGCGTGCTGGTGCCGCGCTCGATGCCGCCACCGAGCAAGGTATCGAGTTCGGCGATGCCGCTGACGTAACGCGTCGTTACCGGCGCGTTGCGTGATTCGCTGGCGACCAGCCGCGGAAACACCTTGAGGCCGCCGCGCTGGATGATGTAGTCGTGGTAACCGCCGCGAAAGCGTACACCGCGATACTTCACCACCCGGAGGCGCCGGCGCTCGGCGCCATAGTCCGGATTCAATTGTTCGAGCGAAATCACGCCATGCGCAATGCTCTGCACCTGCAAGTCATGGTCGGTGCTGGTCATGTCATCGAGCAGCAGCACAGTACAGTGCCGGCCGCTGAAGAACTGCTTCAAGGCCAGGATCTGGCGACGGTAGCGCAGCGAATTTCCGGCGAGCAGCCGCAGTTCCGAAAGCGAATCGAACACCACCCGCGTCGGCTTGATGCGTTCCACCTCTTCCAGAATCGTTCGCGTCGTCTCGCCGAGTTCGACTTCGGATGGATGAAACATCGTGTACTGGTCGTCCGGTCGCAGTGCTTCTTCGGACGCTGCCAATTCACGGATCGTAATGCCGTCGAACGACCAGCCATGCGACAAGCCCACGGACTTCAGTTCAGCGGCGGATTCTGAAAGTGTCACGTACAGCGTCGGTTCCTTGCGTCTCGCCCCTTCGATCAGGAATTGCATGGCGAGCGTGGTTTTGCCCGAGCCGGGGACGCCTTCCGTCAGATAAAGACGGTTGGGCGTCAGGCCGCCGCAAAGAATATCGTCCAATCCTTCAATGCCAGTGGAATTCTGCGCCGGCGTCATTCACGGACCCTCCACATATCGAAAGCCATTTCTTCTTCACAAGAACTATGAAAAATGAACGCAAAGAGCTGAATGCGTGCTGTGCGATGGGGATTTCTTCTTGAAATCTCCACGTTCGGGCTAACGAGATCGTGACGCGACATGCGTGGATACAGGACGACGGCAGCCAGTCAGATACACCGCCATTCTTCGATACATTCCGGGCGAACGGCGAAAAGCCGCTTATGTTCCGGTTTCGTCGCTGACGGCGAGGCACCGGCCGGCTGAATCGCGATCGCCTGCATCACATGACCGCCACATCGTCATCGGTCTGCGCGCCGCTCGCCGTCAGTCCTTCGCGCACGAATTTGATGTGTCGCCGCAGAATGTAGGCTTGGTCGGCGAACGCGCCGGGGGTCTTCATGCCGACGACGGCCCGCTCGATCTTGTCGAGCTGCTCGACCAGCGCGGCGCGTTGTTCGTCACTCATCGGTTCGAGCACCGCGCGTTCGAGCGCCATCAGTTCGCCGTAGTGTTTGTAGATGCGACGACGGATGCGCCAGCCGTACAGATACGGCGCGAAGCGCAGGCCCGGAATCAGCACGACGATGATCGGCAGCAGCACGACAGCAGCGCGGCTGACCAGACTCGCGGCCCAGAACGGCAGATACCGGTACGCGAGACTCTTGCCGGACTTGTAGTAGCGCGCCGCGCCTTCGCTCATCGGGTAGTCGTGTTCGAGCGCGTGCGGAAATTCGCCGGGGTTCTGCATCAGCGAGCCGCGGCCGTGCACCTCCTGCGCGGCCTCGACCAGCAGGTCGGACAGCGCCGGATGCAGGTCGGCATGCGCAAGCAGTTCGACCGTCGGCGCCATCATCGTGATGCGGTGGTCCGGCAGGTTCTCGCCGAGATCGAACGCGCCGGCCGGCAGCTCGAAGCGATTCAGGTAGCGAAAGCGACGCTCGTACGCCTCGCCCTGCGTGAAATCGAACAGGCGAATGCCGTCGGCATGCACCAGATCGCGAAAGATCTTCACGCTGGCCGAGTCGCCGGACAGGATCACGGCGTCGGCCTGATGTGCGAGCAGTGCTGCGCTGGCGGCTTCACCTTCGAGTTCAAGGAATGTGGTCTTGCCGCCTTCGGCTATGCCGTTGGCGCTGAGCAATGCCATCGCCAGCACTTGCGTGCCGCTGCCAGCGTGGCCGACGGCGATGCGCTCGCCATCGAGCTGCGAAAGCAAAGTGATCGGCTTCGATGCGCGATAAAAGATCATCACCGGCTGGCGGAACATGGTGCCGAGCGAAACGATGTCATCGGTGCCGTCCTTGCGCGTGACGCCGGCCTGTACCAGCGCAACGTCGACCGTGTGCTCGGCCATCATCGCGAGGTTATCGGCAGAGCCATGCGACGGCTCGATCTTCAGATCAATGCCGCTGCGCGCGAGGATCTTCTGGTATTGCTCGGCAACGCGCTGGAAATTGCTGCCGTCCGGACCGCCCGCCATCGTCAGATGCAACGGCGGCGCCGGCCGGATGAAATGCAAGGTGAAAAAGATCGCGATCGCGCTGACAAGGACGATCGGCGTGATCGTCGCCAGCGCGTCGCGCCAGGACACCAGCGACACCGGCCGCAAGCCCAGCAGCCGTCGGCGCGCGCGTTCGATCTTGAGCTGCTTGGCGTTGTCAACGTCGGTCACTGCGATCTTCCTGGGATCATGGGGCGGGTAGAGCTTGCCAGAATCACTCGCTGCCGATGAAGCAATCCGGACACAACATCGAAAGCGGGACAAGTCGCACGGTGGCACCTGCGTTTGCAATTGCCAAAGCCGGCGCGGTCGCCGATAACACGAAGGGACGAATTCAGATCACGGAGTTTTCGATGCAAGCGCAGCACATCATCGCCGCCGCCAGCGCGGCCACCGGCCTCAGCGACTTCGGCGATCCGGCCGCGCTCGACGGTCTCGAACGGCTGGTGAAATCATCGAACGAAGAGGCGCAACTGTCGCCGGCCGGCGCACAGCGCTGGATGGGCAATCTGATCGGCATCGCGACCAATCGCCTGCGGCTGGTCGACTACATGAAGAAGCATCCGGAGCTTCTCGAACGCCCGGTCGAGAAACCGATGTTCGTGTTCGGCCTGCCGCGCACCGGCACGACGCTGACGATCAATCTGCTCAGCGCCGATCCGGGTCGCCGCTGCTTGCTGCGCTGGGAAGCGCTGAATCCGGCGCCGCCGGCGAAGAAAGGCGAGTTGCAGACCGACCTGCGCTGCGGCGCCGAACGCCAGAAGCTGGCGATGATGCTGCAGCTCGCGCCGCATATCGCCGCCGCGCACTGGGAAGAAGCGGACGGCCCATCGGAATGCCAGTACGCGATGCAGCTGTCGTTCTGCGCGCAGATCTTCGATTCGACCTTGCATCTTCCAAGCTACGGCCAGTGGTTTCTGCGCGAGGCCGATTACCTGCCGACGTTCCGCTTTCACAAGCAATTGCTGCAGGTTCTGCAGCAACACAACGGCGGCCGCTGGACGCTGAAGAACCCCTGGCATCCGCTGTTCCTCAACGAACTGACGACGATCTATCCGGATGCACAGCTGGTAATGACGCACCGCGATCCGGTCGACGTGGTCGGTTCCGCTTGCAGCCTGCTGCGCCTGGTGCGGCCGATGTTCAGCGACAAGGTCGACATGAAGGACATTGCCGCCAAACTACTCGATACCTTCGACCTGATGATCGAACGACAGAACGCGTATCGCGACCGGCATGGCGAAGACGCGATTCATGACATCCAGTACGACCAGCAGATGCGCGATCCGATCGGCACGATGCGCAAGGTCTACGAACGTTTCGACGAACCGTTCACGCCACCGGTCGAAGCGGCGATGCAGAAGATGATGGCCGCCAACCCGAAGGGCCGCTTCGGCAAGCACGAATACGCGCTCGAAGAATTTGGCCTGACGGCCGATGGCGTGCGCAGGCACTTCAAGGACTACTGCGAGCGCTTCCACATTCCGGGCAAGAACTGACGCGGCACGCGCCTCAAGCCGCGGCGCGCTTCGGCCGGCGCACGGTGCGCAGCTTGCCGCTGCCGCCGCCGCCGCAGAAGAAGCGTTCGCCGCCGTCCGATTCGA
>DATCXY010000150.1:0-4367 GCA_036570585.1 Solimonas sp.
TCTCGCGCGTCTTCTGCTCTGCCATCTCGCGCATGCTTTCCGGCAGCCCCTTGGCGGCGAGCTTGTCGGGGTGGTTCTGGCTCATCAGCCGACGATAAGCCTTCTTCACTTCGGCATCTGACGCGCTCGCCGGCACACCGAGCACGCGATAGGCATCGTCGATACTGCTTTGCGTCGGCGCACGTCCGGCGCTCGCGCCACCGCCGCGCAGCATCGCTTCGAGCGCCTGCACCTCGGCTTCCGACAGGCCAAGCCCGCGGGCGATCCGCATCAGCATCGCGTGTTCCGCCGGATGCGCGGCGCCATCGGCGGAGACTGCCGACAGCTGCACCTGCAGGAACATCTGATGCAGCACGCGCTGGCCGCGCGCCGCGCGCGCGAAGCGCTGGACCTCGGCGTCGACGTCGAAGCCCGGCGATTTGCCGCGATTGAATGCGTGCTTGGCGGACTCACGCGCCACGCCGCTCAGATGCAGACGATCGAACAGCATTTCCGCGATGCGGATTTCGTCGTGCGTGACCTGGCCGTCTGCCTTGCAGACGGCGCCCATCACCGCAAAGGTCGAATCGAGAAACTGCGACTGGATCTTGGTCGCGGCGCCGATGACCGAAATCTTGAATACGCGCGTGATCAGCCAGCCGATCAGCGCGCCGATCACCATGCCGGAAAAGCCGCGGGAGACGAGCCCGATCAGGCCGCCGATGAAAATAAGAGGATTCATCCGCCGATTTTACGTGAGCGCGCCGACGCCGGCGTCGGCGTTCATCGCCGATGCAGTAAACGCGCGCTTAGATACAAGCGGTTCCCGCAATAGGGTGGATATGGCAGATCCCGACATTTCCGGCCATGCGCGCGCCGCGCTGATCGTCGTGATCGCCTGGGTCTATCTCCTCTGCGCAGATCTTTCTTCTGGGTGTGCGAATTCACGTACCCGGTTGCTCTGCGTCACGGCTTGCTGGCGCTGAAGCGCGACGACGAGGTGCGCAAGATCAATCGCCATCGCGCAGATGTCGATCGAGAAATTCGAGCGCGGCATCAACCGCCGCGCCATCCGTGAGAAAGGCCGTGATGTGGCCGCGGCCGCGCAAGATCACCAGTTCGGCCGGCACGCCCGCCTCGTCGAGCAGCGCCTTGTAGTCGGTCGCGTGATCCAGCGGCACCAGCCGATCGACGCCGCCGTGATAGAGGAATACGGGCGGATCGCCGGCGCTGACGTAGCCAACCGGCGAAGCGGATTCATATTCGGCGAGCTTCTCGCTGCGCGGTCCGCCAATCAATTGTGGAACCAGTGTGCCGCCGGGAAACTTGGTGAGATCGCTGGGCGTGCCGCCAGCGACCACGGCGCTGACGGTCGCGCCGGGCTCGAACAGCGCATCGTCTACGCTGATGCCGCCGAGCAGCGCCGCCAGATGCGCGCCGGCGGAATAACCCCAGACGCCGATTCGCGTGCCGTCAATGTGGTAATCCGCAGACTGCGCGCGCATCCAGCGCACGGCAAGCTGCACGTCGCGCAGTTGCGCCGGGAAGATGTATTCGGGCGCCAACCGGTACGTGCTGGCAACGGCAACATAAACGCGCCGGGCGAGAT
Organism: Solimonas sp.; assembly: GCA_036570585.1. Classification (GTDB taxonomy): domain Bacteria; phylum Pseudomonadota; class Gammaproteobacteria; order Nevskiales; family Nevskiaceae; genus Solimonas. Next base: position 1,589 of record DATCXY010000150.1, read on the forward strand.
CCTTGGCAATCGAAGACAGCTGCTTGCGATCGCCGTGTTCCCAGCCGCCGCCGTAAAGCACCAGCACTGCCGGGAATGGGCCAGTGCCGTTCGGCTGATAGATATCCGCCTTGAGCGACTGCGGCCAGCCCGGTGGCGAGAACACCACATCGCGCGTGATCGAATAGTCGGTATGTATCGGCGGCGGAGGCGGCGTATCCGGCCGGCCCTGATAGAGCGTGCAGCCGCCTGCGGCTAATGCGCTCAACAGAATGCCGAGGTGACGAATCATGCGAGCTCCTCATGGTGCGCTTCTATCTACGTCCGGCATGGCCGAACGGATGCCCGACATGGGTGGCTGAACCCAGCCTGACGGTACAAATCAGTTTGGATTCATGGCGAGAGCCTACTGTGTCGTCACGGCGCAGCAATGCGCTTCGCATGGAGAGGACTCATCATGAATAACGTGGCTGCAGGTATTGTCGGTGGCATTGCGGTGGTGGTCGTTGCGGGCTCTGCGATGGTGTTTGCATCGCACTCCAAGGGTGATGATGCCGTGGCACGCACCCATACCGAATGCACCAACGAGCGCGTCGTCACCAACAAGGACGTTGGCACCAATTCGGTGGCCGGAACGATCCTCGGTGGTGTGGCGGGTGGCGTACTCGGACATCAAATTGGCGGTGGTCATGGCAAGGACGTGGCCACCGTAGCCGGCGCAGCAGGCGGCGCCTACGCCGGCAACAGGATCGCGAAGAGCAAATTCCCTGATCAGGAAGTGAGCTATCGCGAGCATTGCCGCGAAGTCCAGGGCTGAGTGGCGCGCCGCTGCGGCGTCTGTGTCAAGGAAACGGACCTGCGGGTCCGTTTCCTTTTTGGCGAAGAAAATCTGCTCAGTTGAGGCGGAGGATTGCGCTCACGGGCTGTATTGGGGGAGTGACGCCGCAATCAGCGGTTGCGAAACTGCGGTGCGCGCTTCTCGATGAAGGCATTGCGGGCTTCGCGCGAATCCTCGCTCGCATAGCACATCGACTGCAGATCGGCTTCAACGCCGAGCATTTCAGCGAGTCCTGAAGTCTGCGACTGACGTGCGACGCGTTTGGTGAGCGCAATCGCCAGCGGCGCCTTCGCCGCAAGCTGAGTGGCCCATTGCAGACAATGGGCATCCAGTTCAGCGGCCTCGACGGCGCGATTGGCCAAACCCCATGCGACGCATTGTTCGGCGCTCAGCTTGCGGCCGTCCGTCAGGACCTCGAAAGCGCGTGCGTAGCCGAGTCGCTGATTGAGGAACCAGGCGGCGCCGCCATCGGGAATCAGGCCGATGCCGACGAACGGGGACAGAAGATAGGCATTCGCCGACATCACCAGCAGATCGCAGGCAAGCGCCATCGACAGGCCCATGCCGGCTGCCGCGCCATTCACCGCAGCGATCACCGGTTTGTCCATGCGCGTGATCAGATCAAGGATGGGTTGATAGTCATATAGCAGCGTGCGGGCGATGCGTCGTGCATCGCCGTCAATCGCCGCGGCCGACTTCAGGTCGGTGCCGGTGCAGAACGCTTTGCCGGCCCCGGTCAGGATGACAGCGCCGATCTCGGGATCGCGCGCCGCCCGTTCGAGCGCGCCCAGCAGCGCGGCTTTCATCGCCTGATCGATCGCATTCATCGCGTCGGGACGATTCAGTTCGATACGCGCAACGCGTCCAAGCCGCTGGTAGATCGTCGTGCTGGCATCCGGCGGGTTCATTGGCATTTACTCCGAGGCGGGGTCGATCCCATCGAGGTACCACTGTGAGCGGTCGGGACTTGCTGCATTGGCCGACCACGCGGCGGTCGGGGTGCGGCTGAAGTGCGGCGCGGCGCACGGCTGGTTGATGCCGTCGACGCGGCGCACACTGCCCCATGCGAGATTCTGCGGATGATCCGCCGCTTCATCGATCGCAAGCACCGGCGAGACGCAGGCATCGCTGTGCTCGAACACCTGCTGCCAGTGTGCGCGCGGATGGCGCGCGAAGATCGCAGCCAGCTTCTCGCGTACTGCAGGATCGTCATCGCGGGCCTGCATCAGCGATTCGGCCGCGTCGCTCAAACCGAGACCGGCGAACAGCGCGCGCCGGAATGCCGGTTCGATCGCGCCGACGGCGACCCATCCACCATCCGCGCAACGATACGTCGTGTAGTAGTACGCGCTGCCGTCAAGAAAATTGCCGGCACGCGCCGCCGGCCAGCGGCCATTCGCGCGCAGGCCATAGATCATCGACATCAGCATCGCGCTGCCGTCGATCATCGCGGCATCGACGACCTGGCCCTTGCCGGAGATGCCGGATTCAAACAGCGCGCTGGCAATGCCCAGTGCCAGCAGCATGCCGCCGCCGCCGAAATCGGCGACCAGATTCAGCGCCGGCCACGGACCGGAATCGCGGCTGCCGCTCGCATGCAAAGCGCCGCTGAGCGCGAGGTAGTTGATGTCGTGGCCGGGTGTCTGCGCGAGCGGACCGTCACGACCCCAGCCGGTGATGCGGCCGTAGATCAGCTGCGCGTTGCGTGTCAGACATTGATCGGGACCGATGCCAAGTCGCTCCATCACGCCGGGGCGAAAACCTTCGATCAGCACGTCGGCCTGTTCGATCAGGCCGAGGAGCTGGGTACGACCCGCCGGCGATTTCAGGTCGATGACCAGTTCGCCACAACGACCGCGATCGAGCACCGGATTGAACGGTGGCTGCGTGCGCGACGCGGGGCTTGCGATGCGCAACACCTTGGCGCCGAGATTGGCGAGCACCATTGCGGCGAACGGGCCG
>DATCXY010000151.1:0-3513 GCA_036570585.1 Solimonas sp.
GAGCTTGATCGGCTGCTTCATGTAGAAGATCACGAACGGAACGAACACCGTCAGCGTGATCACTTCCTGCATGATCTTGAGTTGTGGCAGCGACAGCGCCGTATAGCCAATGCGGTTGGCCGGTACCTGGAACATGTATTCGAAGAATGCGATCGACCACGAGATCGCCGCCGCGACGTACCACGCCTTCCCGCTCAGGTTCTTCAGATGCGCGTACCACGCGACGGTCATGAAGATGTTCGACAGCACCAGCAGGCCTGCGGACTGTGCAAGCACCGTGAGGTTGATTGGCATGGCGGCCCCTGGAAAATGCGTATCGTGACAGTCTGCCGCGCATGAAAAAGGCCGGCAATGACGCCGGCCTTCCCGTGATCGATCCGCTTACAGCGGAACGAGAGTCGCCTCGCGTGTGTAGTGCACGTAACCCAGGCTGGCACCGGCGCGCAGGCCGACACCGGCGCGGATCGGAGCGAGCACCACGTCGCCGCTCTTCTGGTAATTCAGGCCGACACCGGCAACCACATACAGGCTACCGTCGACCGCCGGGAAGCGCTGGAACAGCTGACTTGACGATTGCAGGTTGTAGACCAGCGTGAAGACCTTGGAGGCATTGCCACCGAAGTCCCAGCCGATCGACGGGCCCTGCCAATACACCTTCTGGCTCTCGCCGCCCTTGTACTGCAGCACGCCCTTGCCATAACGCAGACCGACGACGATCGCGCCACCGCCTTCGGTTCCGGTGATATATGCATTCGGCTGACCGTAATCGGCGAACGCCTTTTCGATCGCCTTGGCCAGACCTTCACTCGACGAGCCAAAGAATTTGGTCGCCGCGTTGCGGACTTCTTCGGGGCTGTAGGTCTCGGAGTGCGGCTGCGCAGCGGCGGTGCTCCCGACCGCTTGTGGCGCCTGAATGTCGCCATTCGTGCTGGCCGGATCGTCCTGACCGAGCGCCGTCTGCGTCGACGCCACGCTCATCAGCAGCGCAAGGCCAACGCTCAAACCGGCATGCCGGATGCTGCGGGAAAGCTTCATGTCTTCACTCCTCGGGAACGCTAACGGGACATCGTGAAGCAGAGCTCTTAATCGATCCTGAACTCGCACGCAGCAGACCACCGCCGCGCGAACATGCGATCTAGCCGCCGGCCGCAATACGCGCCTTGATGAAATCCGCATGCGGCACGAACAGCAGATCGGCGAGCTGGCGGATCATCGCTTCCTCGCGCGGTTCGATATGCCCATCGGCGAACGCGACCTGCCACAGCCAAGCCAGCAGTTCGCGCTTGCCATCGGCATCAAGCTCATGGTTCAGCACTGCCACAAACTCGTGCAGCGATACCGCGGTGCCGGCGCTGTCCGTGGCGCGCGCGATCAGCGCTTCGGTCTGTGCCGCATCAAGTTTCAAACCATGCGCGAGCTGTTCGCGGATCAGTTCCAGTTCGTCCGGGCCGCGTTCGAAATCGGCGCGCGCCGTCTCGAGCAGCAGTACGGCCATCGCCAGATGACGATCGACGGCCGCCTTCGGCGCGGGCGTCGACAATGAAGCGCTCAGCTTGCGTAGAAAACTCATGCGACAGAACGTGCTCTAGAATGAAAGGCCGAGACGGACGTTATAGACATTGTTGTCACCGAAACGTTCGTATTCGGGCGTGAGTTCGAGAAACGCGAGCGCGATGCGCGCGCCGACGAAAACACGGCTCTGATCAACGTCTTCATCACGCAAACCGATGGTCTGCAGGCTACTGTCGGGATCAATGCTCGCCGACACGTACCCCACGCCGACGTACGGCGTCAGGAACGCAAAACCCTTCGACAGCATGACGTCCGCGCCCCATGCGCTGTAATCGAAATCATCGATGCCGGTGCCGCGCGTGTAGTTGCCCTCGACCGCCAGCGCCGGCTCGGCGGTACCGCCTTCGAGAATCGCGTAGCGCAGCTGGAAACCGTAAGCGGCTGCGCCGTCGGCAGTCGGCACGGCGGCGTAGAACGCGCCGACATCGATGCCGTACGGCAACCCTTTGTTGACAACCACGCCGGCCGTGCCGAGCTGGCCGACCTTGTCGCCGGTCAGCGTCTCCCAGTCGCTCTTGTGCTCGGTCGGCACGTAGCTGCCGATCGCGGCGATACCGAAGCCGAGCAGACCCGTTGCTTCCGCGGGCGCGACGATCTTGTAGTTCAGTGTCGCGGCGATGTCCTTGGCGACGCGATGAAACGCCTGCCCGCACGCATCAGGCGTGCTGCCGCACGAAATGTCGAGGTCATCGGCAAACGCGCTCGAAGCGGCGGCCAGCAGCACTGCGGCGGTCAACAGGCGTTGAATCATGTTCGGCTCTCCGGAAAACTGGTTTTTATCTATGGTGGACGACGGACCGAGGATAACAGTGCGGCTACCGCGGTGGCGCTGACGCGGCGCCGAGCTGCGCCTGCAGAAACGGTAGCACCACGTCGCTCAAGTCATTGAGCCGGCCGTGAAAGAAATGGCCGGCGCCTTCGAACGTGGTCAGCTGCGGCGGCGGATCGTAGGTTTCAAGCATCGCGCGGCTCGCGCCGTATTCGACGACCTCATCGTCGGTGCTGTGCACGACCAGCCACGGACATGGCGGGCGCTTCGGCTTGGGCATGTGATCGAAATACTTGGCGAACGGCGGCGCAATGCTGACCTGCGCGGCCGGCGCCAACTGCGCGGCGGCATTGGTGCTGACCCAGGCGCCGAACGAGAAGCCCATCAGGACCAGTGGGCCCTGCGGCACGCGCTCGCGCAGCCAGTTGGCGAGAAATACCGTGTCCTCGGTCTCGCCACGGCCCTCATCATGCAGGCCTTCGCTGCGACCGACGCCGCGGAAGTTGAAGCGCAACGCGTACAGTCCGGCTTTCTGCGCACAGGACGCCAAGGTATAGACGACCTTGTTGCTGAGCGCACCACCCATCAGCGGATGCGGATGGCAGATCAGTGCATAGCCGGGCTCAGCGAGCGACGTGGTGCCGACCGGACGTGGTCCAGCGAAGCTGGTTTCGATCAGGCCGGCCGGACCACGAATCATTTCGGTACGGGTTTCGCCCGCGGCGGGCAGTAGATCGGGCATGGTGGTGCAAAGGTCGAATGGAGCGGCCATTTTGCCTGATCGAGCGAATCCGCTTGCCAGCCGCCACGCAGACCCGTCAGCATCCGCGTTCATGAACGCCGCGCCGACCTCCGCCCCTGCCCCGCTCACGCAGCGCTATCCGCGGCTCGCCGAAATGATCGGCATCGACCTGCGCACACTGGCGCTGTTCCGCATCGTGCTCGGACTGGTGTTGTTGTGGTGCGTGCTGAGCTGCTTCCGCGACCTGACAGCGTTCTGGACCGACAGTGGCGTGATGCCGCGCGCGTGGATGATCGAGTCCGACAGCCGCTGGCGCCTGTCGCTGTATCTGATCAACGGCCAGACCTGGTTCGTCGCCACCCTGCTGCTCGTGCAGGCCGGCTTCGCGCTGATGTTCGCGCTCGGCTGGCGCACGCGCCTGGCCGCGATT
>DATCXY010000152.1:0-4472 GCA_036570585.1 Solimonas sp.
AAGGGCTGCACGATCCTCGACATGACCGGCATGGCGCAGAAAGGCGGTGCCGTCGCCAGCCACATCCGCATCGGTCGCGATTTGTCCGGCATCTACACGTCGCGCTTGTCGGATGGCATGTGCGATGTGCTGATCGCCTGCGACATGATCGTCGGCTCCGGTGCGCCGGTGCTGAAAACGCTGCGGCCCGGCCACACCGCGGCGATCCTCAATCGCGACGTGGCACCGACCGGCGACTTCCAGAGCAACAAGCATTTCGACCTCGGCGAGCAACGCATGCGCGACGCGATCGCCGACGCCCTCGGCGACGGTCCGCTGTTCGAACTCAATGCCAGCCAGCTCGCCACCGATCTGACCGGCGACAGCATCGCCACCAACATCCTGATGCTCGGCTACGCCGCGCAGAAAGGTCTGCTGCCAGTGACGCTCGCGTCACTCGAACAGGCGATCCGTCTCAACGGCACGTTCATCGACGGCAATCTGCGCACGCTCGCGCTCGGCCGCCTCGCCGCGCATGATCCGGAAGCACTCGCGCGCGAGCTGGCGCCGAAGACGCAGGGCGTCGCGCCGCTGGTGACGGTCGACGACGTGCTCGCCAGCCGCACGCGTCTGCTGACCGATTATCAGGACGCGCGCTACGCCGCGCAGTACAACGCGTTCATCGCCGATGTTCGCGCGCGCGTCGCCGCGCTGAACCTGGCGGATGGCGAACGTTTTGTCCGCGAAGTCGCGCTCAGCCTCGCACGGCTGATGGCGTACAAGGACGAATACGAAGTCGCGCGCCTGTATGCCGATCCGGAATTCATGCAGCGCATGCGGGAACAGTTCAGTGGCGACTTCACGCTGCGCTTCAACCTCGCGCCGCCGATGCTGCCGGGTCGCGATGCCTCGGGCCGCCCGAAGAAGCGCAGCTTCGGCGCGTGGATGCTGCCGGCGTTCCGCATGCTCGCCAGGCTCAAGGGGCTGCGCGGCACGGCCTTCGATCCGTTCGGCTATTTCCCGGAACGCCGCCTCGAACGGCGACTGATCGGCGAGTACCGCATGCTGATCGGTGGCCTCATCGGTCGGCTCGACGACGCGACGATTGCAAACGGCATCGAGATCGCGCGCGCCGCCGGCGAGATCGGTGGTTATGGCCTGATCAAGGACGCTGCGGTCGAGCGCTATCACGCGCAATTGAAGTCGCTGCTCCACGCGTTCGACAAAGCTGCCGCACAGCCGAGTGCCCGCGCCGCCTGATCCGAGTCGAACGCCGCAAGCGTGCCGCGGCCGCGGCCATTCCCCGATCGGAATGACGAGCCACTCGCAGCCGGCAAAGCGACCCCTGCGCGCAGTTGCGGACATACCGGACAGCAAACGAACCGCCCACCTGCGCGGGCGGCTCGTTTGCTGCGGCCGCTGCGATCAGATCGCGGCGTCTGGCGCGATCCTCAAGTCGCGGACGCGGCGATGTGATTGGCTGCGACAAAGCCAAAGGTCAGCGCCGGCCCGATCGTGCCGCCCGCGCCCGGATAGCAATTGCCGAACGGGCTGCCGGAATTGTTGCCGGCGGCGTAGAGCTTCGGAATTGGCCGGTCGTTGCCATCGAGCACGCGCGCGTGCGCATCGGCCTTGAGCCCACCCTTGGTGCCGAGGTCGCCGAGATTGATCGCCACCGCGTAGTACGGCGCGCGGTCGATCGAGCCGAGGCACGGGTTCGGCGTGACATTGGCGTCACCGAACATCTGGTCGTAGGCATTGTTGCCGCGACCGTACTCGGGATCGACGCCGGTCTTGGCGTACGCATTCATGTTGGCGACCGTCTTCGCCAGCGTGTCGACCGGCACCTGGATCTTGGCGGCCAGCGCGTCGAGGCTGTCGGCGCGGAAGATGTAGTGATCCCACCAGTCCGGCGGAATCTTGCGATCCGGCATCAGGATCGTCGGCATGATGCCGCCGGCCGAAAACTTCTCGCGGAACGTCGCATCGAACACCAGCCAGCACGGCGTGTTGGCACCCGTCTTGAGCTGGTCGGCGACCATCGCCTTGCCGAAGTCGTCGTAGCCGCAGGCTTCATCGACGAAGCGCAGGCCGAGCCGATTGACGGAGACGCTGTGCGGACGGCCGACGTCGAACGCGGCCTGATGGATTTCCTCGAAGTTCGACGCGCTCGCCATCGGCATCTGCATGGTCGGAATCCACCAGCCGGACTCGGTGTGCTCGGTCGCCGCGCCGACCTTCAGGCCGGCGATCAGTGCTTCGCCGCGATTGGCGTCTTCCGGCGAGCTGCTGTGACGCGTCAGGCCCGGCACCGGAAAATAGCGATCGCGCAGTTCCTGATTCCATTCGAAGCCGCCGGCGGCGAGCACGACGCCGCGACGCGCCTGGATCTCGTACTGGCGACCGAAGTGGCTGACGCGCACGCCGCTGACTTCGCCATTGGTGACGACCAGCTCATCAAGCCGGGTGTCGAGCCGCACTTCGATCTTGCGATCGAAAACCTTCTTGTAGATCCAGCCCATCATCGCCGCGCCCATCGTGAAGCGGCGGTCGCGTGCGGTCAGCTTGCGCGTGCTGAAGTCAGTCCAGTAACGCCAGAACATCTTCATGAACGTGACGACCCATCCCTTCGCGCGCGTCGAGATCGAGAAGAACTCCATCACGTCCATCGAATAGCGGCCGAAGACCTTGAAGCGGTTGTACTGCTCGCGCATCAACGGGAAGTGCTCGCCAAGCTCGCGGCCATCACAGGTGTCGATGATCAGCGAACGGTCAGCACGCGCTTCCGGCGCATGCGGGTAGTAATCCGGCCATGCCGCGACACCGATCGGAATGTCGAGCGACTTCATGAAGTGCGCCATCTCCGGCGCATGGTCGAGATACGCATCGAGCCGGTCGCGCTGCACCGGACCGGTCATCACGCTTTCGAGATAGGCCATCGTCTTGGCGCGGCTGTCGTCGTTGGCTGCGAGCTTGTGGTCCGGGACCCACAGCACGCCGCCGGAGGTCGCCGAAGTGCCGCCGAACTTGTGCGCCTTCTCGACGATCAGCACCGACAGCCCCAACTCGGACGCCCGCAGTGCCGCCATCGCACCGGCCGCGCCGGAACCCACCACCACCACGTCATGGACTTCGGTCTTGGTCATTTCTCTCTCCAGAATCAGTTCACCGCGTCCCGCCCGGTACGGCGGTCAAGCTCCGCTTCGTCGCGGTCACGGCGTCATGGCCACGAGCGGATTTTTTTGCTGTGCGGTCTCAAAAATTCGCCGCGCCAATCAAACCCCGCTCATGCCGAATGGACGCACCCTTCGAAACGATCACTGCGCGATCACTCGGGTCCCTCGATACACGAGGCCTCCGGCCTCGCACTCGGGATGATCGGATAGATGGAAGCGATGGCCCGCAAACCCATTCCCGCTCATGCCGAGCGCTGCTGAAAAAGTAATGTATCGAGGCACCAGGACAGCTCGCTAGACACTCGGCGCAACGGTCACACGCAAGCCATCCAGCTCATCGCGCAGCACGATCTGACATGACAGGCGGCTGCTGTCGCGCAAAATATCCGACACCATGTCGAGCGTCGCCAGCTCGACGTCATCGGCCTTGCCGGTGCGTGCCTGCCACTGCGGATCGACGTAGACATGGCAGGTCGCGCACGACGCGCCGCCGCCGCAATCGCCGAGGATGCCAGCCACATTCTGTTCGCGGCCGACTTCCATCAGCGTTTCACCGACCTCGCCACTGACCACTTTCTCCGCGCCGTCGTCCTGCACGAAGTGCACCGTTACCGCCATAAAGCTGTCTCCTGAATCTGCAAGCGAGCGGCCCTCGTCATCGCCATCGGCGCAAACGCCGCTCAGCCTTGCAGCGCGCGCGCGCGCGCCGCCATGATTTCCGAAAGATGATTGACCGGATCACCGGCCGTGATGCCGCCATCGACCGGCAGTACGACACCGGTGATCTGCGCAGCGCGATCGCTGGCCAGGAACAACGCGACCTGCGCGACGTCCTCCGGCCGGCCGGTACGCTTCAGCGGCTGGTTGACATCGAATGCGCCACCGACCGCAACACGGACGCGCTCCGCGACTTCGGGGCTGACGCCCGGTTCGGCAAACGCGGTCAGCGGCGTGCGGATATGTCCTGGCGCCAGCACGTTGACGCGAATGCCGTACTCGGCGAAGTCGATCGCGACCGACTTGGTGAACATGATCATCGCCGCCTTGCTGGCGCGGTAGCTCATCAAAGCCTGACCCGGCAGCAGCCCGGCGATCGACGCGTTGTTGATGATCGCGCCACCGCCGTTGTTCGCCATGTGCTTCGCAGCGTATTGGCAGCCGGTCATCACGCCGAACAGGTTGATGCCGATCACGCGCTGGAAATCGCTGAGATCGTCATCGAGAAAGCGCGGATGCTGCGCTCCGGAAATGCCGGCGTTGTTGAACATCACATGCAGGCCGCCAAAGCGCTCGATCGCAAAATCAACCAGCTCGCGA
>DATCXY010000153.1:0-9367 GCA_036570585.1 Solimonas sp.
GTGGGCGTCACTGATCAACCGCAATCCGATCGTGCTGATCGGCGGCGATCTGCTGCTGTGCTGCCTGCTGTTCTGGGCGATGTTCCTGCCACTGGCGGCTCGCTATTCGGTCGACGCGGCGCTGAGCACCACGCCGCCGCCGCACGACAATCTGCATGTTTCGTGGGCATCGCTTGGCATTCTCGTGCAGGCGATGTCGGTGTATTTCTTCAGCGCGATCATGAAATCCGGGCACGAGTGGTTCCCCGATTTCACCGGGGTCTACTACGCGCTGATGCTCGATCGTCACGCGCTGCCTTTCGGCCACTGGCTGCTGAATTTTCCCGATCTGCTGAAGCTGCTGTCGGCCTACGTCTATTTCCTCGAACTGCTCGGCCCGCTGCTGATCTTCGCGCCGTACTTCCTGCGTCCGCTGCGACTGGGCGTGATGTTGTGCCTGATGGCGATGCATATCGGTTTTCTGTTGTGCCTGCAGCTCGGCCACTTCCCGTTCGTCAGTCTCGCCTCGCTCAGCCTGTTCACCGGTAGTTGGCTGTGGGACGCGGCGGCCCGACGTCGCAGCGCAAAATTGAAGTCACCGCCACGCCTCTACTACGACCGTGACTGCGGATTCTGTCTGAAATCGTGCTTGCTGCTGCGCCAGTTGCTGGTCATACCAGAGCTGCAGGTCTCGCCGGCACAGGACACGCCGCGCGCCAAGGCACTGCTCGAAGCGAACTATTCGTGGGTGCTGATTGACTGCGACGAACAGGCCTATCTGAAATGGCCGGCCTTCACGATGCTGTTGCGTCGCTCGGTGCTGTTCGGCTGGCTGTCGCCGCTGCTGCGCATGGGGGTATTCGCCGTGCCCGGCAATGCTGCCTATGCATTTGTCGGTCGCCATCGCAGCGGGCTGGGCACGCTGAGCGCGGCCTTGCTGCCGATGCGCGACACCACATTCGAAGTGTCGCGTCGCTGGTATCGCGTCGCCGGCTTGTTCGTCGTGCTGGTGTTCGTCTGGAACCTGCATACGATCCGCGTCCTGCCGGCGAGCAGCTATCACGCGATGACGCCCGTGTTCCGCGTCTTGCGCATTGACCAGTTGTGGAACATGTTCGCGCCGTATCCGCTGAAGGAAGACGGATGGTGGGTGTTCCCCGCGCGACTCGCCGACGGCTCCGAAATCGATCTGCTGCATCCCGAACGCAACGCGCCCGATTACAGCAAGCCGGCCAATTACGCGACCGAGCAGGAAAACATCCGCTGGCTCACCTATCGTGGCCGGCTCTGGTCCAGGCAATATGCGGCGAATCGTCGCTGGTACGGTGCATACCTGTGCCGGCAGTGGAATGCTGACAAGAACGGTGCAGCGCACGCCAAGCGCTTGATGAGTTTCCAGATGATCTACATGCTGGAACGTACGCCACCACCGGGTGAGGCGACGCAGGTCGAGCAGGTCGTCACCTGGCGACAGGATTGCAACGGCGATACGCCGCGCGGCACGCCGTGATCTCAGCGATAGACCATGCGCCGGTCGACAGGCCGGCGCTGATCGACATTGGCGCAAACCTCGCGCATGACAGCTTCGATGCCGACCTCGATGCGGTGCTGGAACGCGCACGCGTTGCCGGCGTGACGCAGATCGTCGTGACCGGCAGTTCGCTGGGCAGCACGCGCCGTGCACTCGAACTCGCTCGGCGATATCCGCAAACCTTGTTCGCGACCGCGGGCTTGCATCCGCACCATGCCTCGGAATGGAATGCCGATGTCGCAGCGCAGTTTCGCGAGCTGGCCGTCGCCGCCGAGGTCGTCTCGCTCGGCGAATGCGGACTCGATTACAACCGCAACTATTCGACGCCGGACGATCAGCGCCGCGCATTCGCCGCGCAGCTGCAAATGGCGACCGAACTGCGCAAGCCCCTGTTCTTGCATCAGCGCGATGCGCACGGCGACTTTCTCGCAATGCTGCGCGAATACCGGCCGCAGCTCGGCGATGTCGTCGTGCACTGCTTCACCGACACGCGCGACGCGTTGACTGATTATCTCGCGCTGGACTGCCACATCGGCATTACCGGCTGGGTCTGCGACGAGCGCCGCGGCCGGCATCTGATCGACGCGGTCGTCGATATCGGCAATACGCGCCTGATGCTGGAAACCGACGCGCCGTATCTGCTGCCGCGCACCGTACCGAAACCGCTGAGCGGCGCCCATCGACGCAACGAACCGGCACTGTTGCCATGGGTCTTGCGCGCCGTTGCCGCCGCGCGCAACCAAAGCGAGGCGCAACTTGCGCAGCAAACCTCAGACAACGCGCGACGATTCTTCGGGCTCGATGTAGCGCCCTGAACGTTGATCGGATTCAGTCCGATTCCCGAGCAGCGGCAGCGCCAGCACCGCCACCAGCCAGCCGATTGCCGCCGACCACAGATCGTGCGAAACGAAATGCGCACCGCGCAGCCACTGGGTGGCGGCAAACGACAACCCCGTGAGCAAAACCAGTGCAAGGACGCGGCGCGCTGCGGCGCGCCGATAACGCAGCGCCAGAAAGTACAGCCCAAAGAACGCGAACGCCGATGATGAATGCGCGCCGGGGAAGCAATGATCAGGCCGCACACCGCTGGCCCGCACGGCTGCGTCACCCAGCTCGACATAGGCGCTCACGCCGCCGTAGCGCTGCAGATCCCAGGGGCAGGACTTGATGGTCGCATGCTTGATCCACCCGACCGAACCCGTCGTCACCGCCAGACAGACGATCAGATACAGCAGCGGTCGCAACTGCGATGTGCCGCGGCGCAGGATCGCAAATGCCAGCAAGGCGACCGCGACGATGCGCACCAGCCACTGCGCGCCATCGTGCATCAGCTGCTCGCTCCACCAGCGATGCGCATACGGAAAACCTGCACTGCCGTCAGCAAAGCGGTCCGCCACCCAAAGATCGAAACCACTGCGCTCGGCGAGAATCGCCAGCACGGCGAAGCCCAGCGCCGGCAGCAGCGCGACCGGCAGCGGAGGCCTGTTCGCGCTCATCGCACGCCACCCGGCTGTCTGAACAGGCGATACGCGTTCTGGTAGTAAGCGACCGTCAGATCGACCAGCTCGCCGTCATACGGCGCCGGATGGAAATCATCGACATCGCGCGACGCCGCGCCAGCACGACGGAAATAGCTCTGCACTTCAGCGTGGCGATTCAAGCCGAGAACGGCGAGTTCACCCTGACGCAACATCGCCACGTCATGATTGTGATTGAACAATAGTGCGCGCGCGCCGCCCTGCCAGTGCAGCACGTCCTGTCCGAAGAACGGCGCCTGGTATGGCAAGCCGAGCAAACCCATCACTGTCGGCGCGATATCAAGCTGGCTGATCAACGTGTCGCTGCGGCCTGGCGGCAGATGGCCGGGCGCCAGAATCAGGATCGGGATCTCGTAGCTGTGCAGCGGCACGTCGGCCGCGCCATACACGCGCGCGCCGTGGTCGGCGACGATCACGAACAGGGTATTGCGATACCAGTCGTGCATCTTCGCCGCATCGAAGAATTTTCCAAGCGCGTAGTCGGCGTAGCGCACGCCCGACTTGCGTCCGCCTTGCCTGGCTTGAACCCCGGCAATGCCGCTCGGAAATGTGAAAGGCTTGTGGTTCGACGTCGACATGATGATCGAGAAGAATGGCCTGCCTTCCCGGGCGCGTTCATCGAAATAGCCAAGTGCATGCTGGAACAGATCCTGATCGCTGACACCCCAGATGTTGGCGAAGCGCGGTCGCTCGATATCGCGGCGATCGCTGATCGCGAAGCCATTGCCCCCGAAGTACGCGTTCATGTTGTCGAAACTGCCGAAGCCGCCGTACAGGAAGCTGCTCTGGTAGCCGAGCTGGTTCATGACCTCGCCCCAGGTCACGACATTCGCGTAGCCGGGCCGCTTGATGATGCTTTCGCTCGGAATCGGCGGAAACGACGCGCTGATTGCTTCGAGACCGCGAACGGTGCGGGTGCCGGTTGCATACGCATGCGTGAACAGCAAGCCTTGCGCGGCCAGTGCGTCGAAGCTCGGCGTCAGATCGCGCGTGTCACCGTAGCTGCCGATGAATTCGGCACCGAACGATTCTTCGGTGATGACCACGACGTTGAGCTTGCCGTAGCCGCTGGCGCGCGCCGGGAACACGCGCGTCACCGTGTCCGGATCCGTGCTCGCGAAAGACGCACCGCCACGCGCAAGGTCTGCACGAAGCAGCTGCTCGGCCCGGCGCGCATCGAGGGTCTTGTAGAACTGTGGGTATTCGAGCTGGTGGCTGCGAAACGCAGAGAAGAAGTTGGCCGGCCCGTTGTCTGCCAGTTGGTTGGCGGCACGATTGCCGAAGATTTCCAGCGAATCGGCACGCACGACGAACGAAATGGCGACGACCACCGCAAGGTGCAGCGCGAAGATGCCGCTGCGCCTGGCAAACCCGGGCGCGACGTTCTCAGGCTCCGGTTTCAGCCACCGCCACAGCGCCCACGCTGTCAGCAGCGTCAGTGCGATGAGTCCGGAACTGATCGCGCCCAGAGGATAGGTGTCGCGGATATTGCCCAGCGTCTCGGTCGGATAGATCAGGTAATCGACCGCGACCAGATTGAAGCGCGCGTTGAATTCGTCGAAGAAGAAATACTCCATCGCCGCCAGATAGAGCATGCCGAAGATGACCATGCAGCTGACGATGCCCACCGTGCGCAGGCCGGCGTTGCGCGTATACAAGCTGCGCGGCGACCACCACAGCACCAGACTGACCGGCACCAATAGATAGGCGGATGCGACAGCATCATTGAGCGCGCCGATCGGCAATACCGCGAGCAACAGGCGCAGCACCGATACATGTTCGCCACGACTGAACACGGCCCACAGCAGCACGCGCGTCAGCGCGCCAATCACGAGGTAGCCGATCAGCAGCACCAGCAGCACGCGATAGCGGCCCAGCGCCGGAGGCAGGTCTGCAAGTTTCGGGGGAACCGCACGCGCGGCTGCGCGTTCGTCGGACACCGCCATCGACAACCTCCGGTCGGCTTGTCGCGGCAGTATCCGGATGGTGTGTCAACGCTACGTCAAGAACAGCATCGCCACGCGACCCCGGCTGCGGCGCGGAACCGCCACGCCGGGGTCGGCAGCGATCGGTATTTTTACGGCTTGACCGTGCGCAGGTACGGCTTGAGCGTCTTCCAACCTTGCGGAAACAGCTTCTTGGCGTCGTCGTCCTTGAGCGACGGCACGATGATCGCATCATCGCCGGGCTTCCAGTTCACCGGCGTCGCCAGCTTCTGCTTGTCGGTCAGCTGCAGTGAATCGATCGCGCGCAGGATCTCGTCGAAGTTGCGCCCCGTCGAGGCCGGATAGGTCAGGATCAGACGAACCTTCTTGTTCGGATCGATCACGAACACGCTACGCACCGTCAGCGTGTCGCTGGCATTCGGGTGGATCATGTCGTAGAGATTGGCGACCTTCTTGTCGGGGTCGGCAATCATCGGGAAATTGACGGCCATGCCCTGCACGTCCTCGATGTCCTTGCACCAGCCGCGATGGTCTTCGAGCGAGTCGACTGACAGGCCGATCGCCTTGACGTTGCGCTTGTCGAAATCCGGCTTGAGCTTCGCCGTGTATCCCAGCTCGGTCGTGCAAACCGGCGTGTAGTCCTTCGGATGCGAGAACAGCACGACCCATTTGTCACCCTGCCAATCATGGAAGCGGATGCGCCCTTCCGTCGTATCGGTCTCGAAATCGGGTGCGATATCGCCAAGTCTCAAGCTCATGTCGGAATCTCCGTCCGGGGAAAGGGGGCACCTATTAGGGACCTTCGTCACGGCGAGTTCAAGACATATGCAAAGACGATTTCAGGCCGACGACAACGCGCGACTCGCGCGCCATGCTGCGCGGGTCTGGCCGAGAAAACGGGTCGACAAGCCCATCGCCGCGATACTCAGTCCGCCGATGAAGCCGCACCAGACACCGGCCGGGCCAAGCGCGGTCTTGAACGTCAGCACCGTGGCCAGTGGCAGGCCGATGACCCAGTACGCCGCCACCGTGATCAGCATCGGCACGCGCGTGTCCTTGATGCCGCGCAGTGCGCCACCGGACGTTGCCTGGATGCAATCGACGATCTGGAACACCGCCGCATACGCGAGAAAGCCGGCCGCAATGTGCGCCACCGCATCGACATTGGTGTACAGCGCGACGATCGCGTGTGGCGCGATCAGCATCACGCTCGCCGAAAACAAGGCGAAGCCGACGCCGATCAGGATGCCGGCGCGACCACGCAGCGCGACCGCGGCGGCGTCGCACGCGCCCGCCGCGTGGCCGACGCGCACGGTAGCCGCCATGCCGATCGACAGCGGAATCATGAACATCAGCGACGCCCAGTTGATTGCAATCTGATGGGCCGCCATCGTCTCGGCGCCGAAGCGCGCAACCAGCAATGCGCCGACCTGGAACAGGCTCGCCTCGGCGGTCAGGATCGCCGCGATCGGCAAGCCGAGCCGCAGCACCTGCACAGCGGCGGCTCGCCATGGCCAAGGGCCCGCACTCAACACCCGCAGCACATGCAGGCGTGGTGTGCGCCGGTACTGCGCGGCGTAGACGAACACCATTGCCAGGCTCGACGCCGAAAGTGCGTAGCCGGCGCCGCGCGGCCCAAGATCCGGCAATCCGAACTGTCCATACATCAAGCCGTACCCAAGGCTCGCGTTGATGATCAAACCGACCACGCCGGACACCAGCGACAGGCGTGTCAGCCCATGCGCGTCCGCTGCGTTGCGCTGCGCGAAGTTGATGCAGGTCGGCACCGGCGCCCACAGCAGCGCGCGCAGATACCCGTCGGCATAGCCGCGCGTATCCGCAGTCAGCGCGAGCAGATCAAGCACCGGTTCACGCACCAGATCGAGCAAAACGACCCAGGTGCAGCCCATGATCAGCGCCAGCACCAGCGCACCGCGCACGAAGCTGCCGATCTCCCGCACGTCGCGGCCGGCACCGATCTTCTGCGCGACGATCGGCGAGACCGCCATGAACAGGCCCGAGAAGAACACGAACATCAGGAAGAACACGTTCGCGCCGACCGCGACCGCGGCGAGCTGCGGTGCGCCGAGGCGGCCGGCGAGAATGGTATCGACCGTGCCCATGCTGACGAACGAAAGCTGCGCAACGACGATCGGCCACGCCAGGCGGAAGTACTCGCGCAACTCGCGGCGCAGAGCGGATGATTCGAGGTGCTGCATGAGAACGGACCGCAGGTGATCTCCCGCCACGCGCGGGAATGCAAGCCGCCGTCGCTATGACGGGGGGGCGTAGTCTGGGCATTTTCGGGCGGCGATGCCAGAGCGGATTGGCGGCCTGCTTCGAGCCGCTTCGATACACTGCCCGGATGTCTTCCTCAGAGCATCGCGAAAGCCATGGTTGATGCCATCGCCATCACGCTGGTCAGCTGCCCGCCGGAGCACGCCGAGCGGATCGCGCGACTGCTGGTCGATGCGCGGTTGGCGGCCTGCGTCAACGTGCTGCCGCAGGTCCAATCGATCTATCGCTGGAATGATGCGGTCGAGCGCGCGGACGAATCGCTGCTGCTGATCAAGCACCCGGCCGAACGCTTCGGTGCCGTACGCACCGCCTTGCTCGAAGCCCATCCATACGAACTTCCCGAGATCATTGCGGTCGGTATCGACGAGGTTCATCCGCCTTATCTCGCCTGGATACTCGCTTCATGTTCCTGATCCGCTTGCTCGGCGTGGCTTTGCTCGGCGTCGCGATGAGCGCCATGGCGCGACCGTTCGAAAACAAGTCTTCGCTCGACGAGCTGCTGCCGGCCGCGCAGGCATTCTCGCTGTTGCCAGTCGAACGCAATGGCGACACGCTGCACTTGAGCTGGAACATCGCGCCCGGCTATTACCTGTATCGTCATCGCATCCGCGTCGAAGCACTGACGCCCAGTCCGGTCGGACTGCGCGCGATCCAGCTACCACAAGGGATCGCGCACGTCGACGAGCATTTCGGGTCAGTGCAGATCTACCGCGAACTGCTTGACGCGGACGTGCCGCTCGCAGGCAAATTGCAATCACCGATGCGCCTGCGCGTGACCTACCAGGGCTGCGCCGACGTCGGTGTCTGTTATCCCTCACAAACTGTCATCCGGATCATCACGCCCTGAACATGCGCAAGTCCGTCGTCGCCACCATTGTCCTGTCGATCGTCGCCATTGCCGGCGGTGCCTTGCTGTATCGCCATTTCGACACGTCACAGAGCTTGGGCGATGGCCCGATGACTTCGATCGCCCCGTCGATCAACTTCGTCACGCTCGAAGGCAAGACGCTGAGTCTGGCATCGCTCAAAGGCCGCTGGGTGCTGATCAACTTCTGGGCATCGTGGTGCGCACCGTGCATCGACGAGCTGCCGAATCTGGTCCGTGCGCAGGACGAATACAGCGGCCTGGGCCTGCAGATTATCGGCCCGGCGCTGGACGAGGCCAGCGCGGTCAAGCCGATGCTGGCGCGCTTCAATATCAACTACCCGGTCACCGCCGACTTTGCCAACGGTGACCTGGCCATGCGTGCGTTCGGCAACGACAAAGGCGCGCTGCCATTCACGGTGCTGATCGATCCGGACGGTTTCGTCGTCGAGCGTCATCTGGGCGGCATGAGCGCCGAGCAGCTTGAGCAGCTGTTGAAGCGTCACATTGGCAGGACCTGAACGATCGTTTCACTAAATGCCGTGAAACGGCACGATCTTGTCGGCAACTTCCGGCAAATCCGCCGCAAGGCTTGTATTCGCGCAGACGCATGCTGCAGAATCGTCGCTTCCGAAAACGAGAACGACGCGCTTGAGCCAGCTGCTGCTGATCAACGGCCCCAATTTGAATCTGCTGGGCAGCCGTGAACCGGAGGTTTATGGTCGCCAGACGCTGGCGGACATCGAAACCGCCCTCGCGTCCGATGCGGCGCAACTCGGCCATCAGCTCAGCTGCTTCCAGAGCAATCACGAAGGCGCGCTGGTCGATCGCGTGCAGCAGGCCCGGACCGAAGGCACGGCCTTCATCCTGATCAATCCCGGTGCCTACACGCACACCAGCGTCGCACTGCGCGACGCGCTGCTCGCGGTCGCCGTCCCGTTCATCGAAATTCATCTGTCGAACGTGCACGCCCGCGAGACGTTCCGCAAACATTCTTATCTATCTGACATCGCCTTGGGCGTGATTGCCGGCTGTGGCGCACTGGGTTACCAGCTTGCGCTGCGCGCTGCGCATGAGCGTCTTTCGCAACACTGAAAAAAGCATCCCCAGGGAGGGAGCGATGGATTTACGCAAGATCAAGACGCTGATCGATCTCGTCGAGCAGTCCGGCATTTCCGAGCTGGAAGTGCGCGAAGGCGAAGAATCGGTC
>DATCXY010000154.1:0-6005 GCA_036570585.1 Solimonas sp.
CTGCGGCACATCATGCGGATGAACCAGCAGCGGCCGTGGCGGCCGGCCCGGTACCGGGCGCGAATCGGCATCCGCCGGCCCGGCCATTGCGCATTGGAGCTCGGCAACCTGCGCACATTTTTGTGCCGGATCCGTTTCGACCAATGCAGCATGCCAGGCGCGGCGCGTGGCACGGTCCATGGTCAGAGTTTCAGACCACGCGCCAAGTCGTTGCTCAAATCCTGGAGGTCCTCGAGTCCAACCGCGACGCGCAGCAGACCTTCACTGATACCCGACTGCTCGCGGGCTTCCGCGCTGATGCGTGCGTGCGTGGTCGTCGCCGGATGTGTGATGGTTGTGCGGGTATCGCCGAGGTTGGCAGTAATTGAAATCAGCTGGGTGGCGTCGATCACCTTCCACGCTGATTCGCGGCCGCCCTCGACCTCGAACGCGAGCACGCCGCCGAAGCCGGATTGCTGGCGTCGCGCCAACTCGTGCTGCGGATGCGTCACCAAGCCCGGATAGAACACACGCTGGACCGTCGGCTGTTCACTGAGCCATTCGGCCAGACCATGCGCGTTCTCGCAATGCGCCTTCATGCGCACCGCAAGCGTTTCCAAACCTTTCAGAAATACCCAGGCATTGAACGGACTCATGCACGGGCCCGCCGTGCGCATGAATCCGAACACATCCTTGCCGACACGTTCGGCGTCACCGACGATCGCACCGCCGACGCAACGGCCCTGTCCGTCGATGTATTTGGTCGCTGAATGAATCACGAAATCCGCGCCCAGCTTCAGTGGCTGTTGCAACACCGGTGTCAGGAAGCAGTTGTCGACGCAAAGCAGGGCACCGCGGCGATGCGCGATATCGGCCAGCGCCCGGATATCGGCAATCTCAACCAGTGGATTGGTCGGCGTCTCAGCAAACAGCAGCTTCGTGTTCGGCTGAACCGCCGCATCCCAGGCGGCCAGGTCCGGCAAATCGACGTAACTGACGCTGATGCCGAACTTCGCGAGGAAATTGTTGAACAGACCAATCGTCGAGCCGAACAGCCCACGCGAACTGACGATGTGATCGCCCTGCTTGAGCAACGACAGACACAGCGTCAGCACTGCCGCCATGCCGCTGGCCGTGGCCACACAGCGCGCGCCGCCTTCCATCGCGGCGAGACGCTTCTCGAATGCTTCGGTGGTCGGATTGGTGAAGCGCGAATAGATGTAGCCGGGCTCGGCGCCGGAAAACACCGCGGCCGCCTGCGCCGCGCTGCCATAGACGTAGCTCGACGTCAGCGAAAGGGCCGCAGAATGTTCGCGGCTCTCACTGCGCGGCTCCGCGGCGCGCACGCCGAGTGTTGCACTACCCCACTGCGGATCAAAAAATTCTTCCATCGCCTCCACCCTGCGGGCAACGAAAAAGCCCGCCAGCATTCAAATGCCAAACGGGCTCATGCCCCGTTTAGCGAAACTTGTTGGCGTCCTGGGACACCGCGCCTGCAAGCTGGGAGCAAATCGGCGCCGCGCAACGGTAAGACGAATCGGCTCCGCGAGCAAGCGATGCCAAGGCATGGGGCAGCTTGCAGGCAGCGTCGAGCCTGACTCCGGGGCGCGCAGCTGTATCCCGGCATAGCGCGCATCACAGCCACAGGATCGGCCCGCGCACTTCAAGCGTTGCGCAGTTCCAGAATCGTGTCCGCACTACGCCGCGCCGCTTTTGCTGCGTCCGACCGGAACAGCTC
The DNA here is from genome assembly GCA_036570585.1 of Solimonas sp. Lineage (GTDB taxonomy): Bacteria > Pseudomonadota > Gammaproteobacteria > Nevskiales > Nevskiaceae > Solimonas. The sequence goes on from DATCXY010000154.1 coordinate 1,718, forward strand.
CAGCTGGTTCAGATATTCGGTCGTCACATCCTGCGTGATGTATTCGCCGTTGAACACGGAGCAATCGAAGCGCGTAATGTTCGGATTACCTGCACGCACGGCTTCGATCAGGTCTTCGAGATCCTGATAGATCAGGCGATCGGCTCCGAGCATCTTCTGTAGGTCTTCGACCGAACGCCCGTGCGCCACGAGTTCGCTCGACGTCGGCATATCAATGCCGTAGACATTTGGATAACGCACCGGCGGCGATGCCGAGGCGAAATAGACTTTCCTGGCGCCAGCACCGCGTGCCATTTCGACGATTTCCTTCGAGGTCGTGCCACGCACGATCGAATCGTCGACCAGCAGCACGTTCTTGCCACGGAATTCGAGATCGACCGGATTGAGCTTCTGGCGTACCGACTTCTTGCGTTGCGCCTGTCCCGGCATGATGAAGGTGCGGCCGATGTAGCGGTTCTTGATGAAGCCCTCGCGATAATGCACGCCGAGCCGAGCCGCAAGTTCGGCACCCGCGACACGCGAGGTATCCGGGATCGGAATGACGACATCGATGTCATGGTCCGGCCAGTCGCGCAGGATCTTCTCGGCCAGCTTCACGCCCATGCGCAAGCGCGCCTTGTAGACGTAGATATCGTCGATCACCGAGTCCGGCCGTGCGAGATAGACGTATTCGAAGATGCATGGCGAATAGATCGGATTGGCGGCGCACTGCCGCTTGTGCAACTTGCCGTCGAGCGTGATCAGTACCGCCTCACCGGGCGCGATGTCGTCAATGAATTCGTAGCCGAGCGCATCGAGCGCAACCGACTCCGACGCGATCAGATAATCCGGACCGTTGGCGGTTTCGCGCTTGCCATAGACGATTGGACGAATGCCGAACGGATCGCGGAAGCCGACGACGCCGTAGCCGGTGATCATCGCCACGCAGGCGTAGGCCCCGCGGCAGCGCATATGAACCCCGGACACCGCGGCAAAGATGTCGTCTGGTGTCAGACGCAGAACGCCGCGTTGCAGCAACTCGTGCGCAAAAACGTTGAGCAGGACCTCCGAATCCGATTCCGTGTTCAGATGCCGGCGATCTTCGAGAAACAATTCCTGCTTCAGTTCTTCCGAATTGGTCAGGTTGCCGTTGTGTGACAGTGAAATACCGTACGGCGTGTTTGTATAGAAGGGCTGTGCCTCGGCCGACGTCGAACTGCCCGCAGTCGGATACCGCACGTGGGCAACTCCCATGCTGCCGCGCAATTTGGCCATCTGATCGTCCGAATTGAAGACGTCGCGGACGAGGCCGTTTTCCTTGCGCAGATGCAGGCGATGGCCTTCATTGGTGATGATGCCCGCGGCATCCTGACCGCGATGCTGCAGCATCGTCAGCGCATCGAACAGATCCGAGTTGACGATGGCATTTTGCGAAACGATGCCGGCGATTCCACACATGGCTCAGGGATCCGTAGAAGAAGACGTTTGAACAGCGGCGGGTGTCGACGACAGCAGATCGAGCCAGCGCTGCGGAATGACGGTTTCGAGGCCATGCGCCATGCCGACCACGTGCGGCACGATGCGCGATTGCCGCCACCAGCTGTCCTCGGCCGCGCCGAGACGGCCGGCGACGAGCACGAATAGCGCCAACGCAATCACAGCGCGCAACACGCCAACGCCGCCGCCAAGCGTGCGATCGGACGCCGAGAAGCGACTATCGCGCACGGCCTGCACGGCAATATGCGTGAAGATCGCACCGATCAGCAGTACTGCGAAAAATACCAACCCGCAAGCGACGGCTTCACGCAGCGCAGGATCATGAATGTGGTTTTCAAGCAGAGTCGCGGCACGGCCGCCAAACAGTGCGGCAAACGCGAATGCGAAGATCCAAGTCAGCAGACTCAGAACTTCGCGCGTAAAGCCGCGCATGACGCCGACAAGTACAGAGATCAGCGCGAGTGCGGCGATGCAGTAGTCAATCCAGGTCATGCGGCGCGCTGCGTGGAGGGGTGCGATTCTAGCATCGCCGGCTCACGCGCGTCGTGCATGAACGATTGCCGAACGAATGCATCTCAACGATGAGACAGATGTATCACACCCGCCTCAATGGCAGCGGCGAGGTACAAATCAAGGGTTGATCAACTGCGATCCGGTGAAGCCGTGCGCGGTGATCTTGTCGAAGGCCTGCTGCGCGGCAGCCTGCGTCGCGTACGGGCCGGCACGTACGCGATAGATCGTGCCTTTTGCGGTGTCGATCGGCGCCAGCACGTTCGGTTGGCCCAGGCCTTGCAAACCAGCCTGTACCCTGCGTGCATTGGCGATATCGGCAAAGCCGCCGACCTGCACGAACCATTTCTGGCTACCGGCAGGAACCGGGCTCGTGGGCCGATTCTCGCTCTGCTTTTCGGCTATGGGCTTGTGCACCGGCGCAGGATTCACTGGCGGCGCGGGTGGCTGATTGGCCGGCGGCATCGGCTCAGGCTTCGGCTTCGATTCCGGTACGGGGAGCGGGTCGGCTGACGTACTGTTGCTCCGCAACGCGGGCGACATCGCCAGGGTCACCGGTTTTCCGGCCGGCGGTGGCGCACCGTCACCGTCACCGGCATCGTCATCGCCGCCACTGCTGTTCAGATCCTGCGTGGCGGTGCCGTCACCATCGTGATCGCCGTGGCTCGCCGCCGTCGAGTCGACCGGCGCTGGTGTGTCGTCGGTTGCCGCCAACGTCTGCGGCAATGCCGTCGTTGCGGTCGGCTGCGGCGTCGTGCTGATGACGTCGTGCAGTGGAATCGTCACGACCTCGACCCCGGCCTGATGCGCGGCCTGTTCGGGCGTCGGCAACAAGGAGACGACAACGAAGGCCGCGACCAGCAACAGCGCGGCACCGGCAAGGCGTCGCTTCAGCTTGTCATTCATGAAATTCCAGTTCGTTGATTGCCGCGGCGACTGTCAGGAACGAGCCAGTGACGGCGACGCTGCCGTTCGCACCGGCACTGCCGCGCGCGCGCAGCAGTGCCGAACCCATATTGTCGCAGGTCTGCGTGGCCAGGCCGCCATCGCGCAAACGCAACTGCAAGGCCTCGGCCGTCAGGCCGCGCGGCCCCGGCAAGCCGACCGCGAACACATGATCGACAACCGGCGCGAGCACGCCGGCGATCGCCTCGACCGGCTTGTCAGCGAGCATGCCGATTACCAGACAACGCGGCGCGACAGTATCGCCACGCAGGAATTCGGCAAAGACCTCGGCTGCCTCGACGTTATGGGCCACATCCAGCAACACGCCGCGATAATGCTCGCAGCGGCCACGCAGGCGCTGAAGCTTCGGCAATGCACGCTCAAACGCTTCGCGCCGCACGGGACGCTGCGACTGACCGGCCTGCACCGCCGCGAACACGCCCGCTGCATTGCGATATTGCATCGCGCCCGCCAACCCCGGTGGTGGCAATTGTGTCCAGCGCTCGCCGTGATTGATCCAGGTCCAGCGGCCGTCCTGACCGATCTCATAATCGAAGTCACGTCCGAGCCGCAGCTTCGGCGCATCCAGAACGGTCGCTGCGTCGAGCACCGACGGGGGTGGCTCGCGCTCGACCAGCACCGCCGGACGACGCGCCCGGAAGACGCCGGCCTTCTCGCGGCCGATCGCCTCACGGCTGTCACCGAGCCAGTCCTGATGATCGAGGCCGACGTTGGTCAGCATCGCGACGTTGGCATCGACGAGATTGACCGCATCGAGCCGCCCACCGAGGCCGACTTCGAGTACCTGCACTTCGACACGCTGCTGGCGGAATAGCCACAACGCCGCAAGCGTGCCGAATTCAAAGTAAGTCAGCAGATCGTCGCCCCGCACCGCTTCGATCGCGTCGAAGGCCGTGCACAACGCGGTGTCGCTAACCGGCACGCTGTCGATTTGCACACGCTCGTTGTAGCGCAGCACGTGCGGCGAGGTGTAGAGCCCGACGTGATAGCCGGCCGCGCGATAAATGCCAGCCGCAAGCGTGGCGCTGGAGCCTTTGCCATTGGTACCGGCAACGGTCAACGTGTACACCGCACCCTGCAGCAGACCGAGACGAGCGGCGACGCGCCGCACACGATCGAGACCCAGCTCGATCGTTTTCGGATTCAGTGATTCCTGGCGCCGCAGCCACGCATCGAGGCTGCCAGAGACATGCGACGTCACCGCGGCCGCGGAGCGCGACTACTCGGCCGCTTCGACAGCGTCGGCTTTCGCATCGCCCGGCGCGAAGTGCGTCAGCATCGCCAGCAGGCGGAACACTCTTTCGCGCATCTCGCGGCGGTCGACGATCATGTCGAT
>DATCXY010000155.1:0-6878 GCA_036570585.1 Solimonas sp.
GACTGGCGCGCGCCTTCGGCGCCAAGCAGCACCTTGGCATGGCCGAAGCCCAGATGGCCGTTGCGCACCAACTGCTGCACATCGTCGTTGAGTTCGATCAGGCGCAGCAGATTGGTGACATGCGTGCGCGACCGACCGACCGCGGCTGCGGTGGCTTCATGCGTGAGTCCGCAGTCGCGAATCAGCTTGTGCAGCGCTTCGGCTTCTTCCAGCGGGTTGAGATCAGCGCGCTGGCTGTTCTCGACCAGCGCCACCGCCATCGCGCCCTGTTCGTCGAGCGATTTGATGACGGACGGCACGCTTTTCAGACCGGCTTGCTTGGCCGCGCGCCAGCGCCGTTCGCCCGCGACGATCTCGTAGCGGTCGCCACCGACCGCACGCACCACGATCGGCTGCACGACGCCCTGCGCGCGAATCGACTCGGCGAGCGAGTCCAGCGCGGCGCCGTCGAACTGGCGGCGCGGCTGGTGCCGTCCGGCTTGCAGCTGATCGACCGCGATATCGCGCAGCTGATCGCCGGCCTCTTCGTCGACCGTGTTGTTGACGCTGCTCAGTAGCGCGTCGAGCCCGCGGCCCAAACCTCTTTTCTTGACGCTCACGACCGATTCTCCAGGGCTGCCGGCGCCTGCGCCGTGCGGCCGTCTTCAGTGCTGCGATTCATTCAATACTTGCACGAAACTGCGCGCAAAGGCGTGCACATCACCCGGCCAGCGCGCTGAAACATAGCGACCATCACGGACCACGAACGCCGGCCGCGCATCATCTTCACGGTCCCGGAACAGGCCGCTGGTCTTGCGCCAGCGCTCGGGCGCAGCAGCCGGCACCTCAACAAAATCGTCCGGCGCGGCCAGTGCCCGCGTCACTTCCTGCTGCACGCCGCGATAACCCGCCGGTTCGCCGGGCAGCTCGGCATAAGTGCGGTAATAGTCGCGATCCCAGAAGCGTCCCCAGAACCGCGTCAGGTTCCAGGCGCTGCGTTCCAGCGACCAGGTCAGCGCCGTGGTTCTGCGGCCGTGCAACACCGACCGTCCGCTGCGCCGCGAGATGCTGCGCGCCGCCAGCACCACGCCGTGGCAGATGGCCGCGACCGGTTTGTCGGCGTCGAAGAATGCCGCGACATGCGCCTGCAACAGCGCATCCTCAAGATAGGGTCGCATGCCCTGCGCATGTCCGCCCGGCAACAGCAACGCATCGAACGCAGCCGGATCGATCGCCGGGTACGACAGCGGCGCGCGAAATGCCGCGTCGTTGAGCAATTCGTCGTGTGCCGCGCGCGCCGCGGCGTTGGCGCGCAGCGCCAGGCCGAGCACGCGCAATTTTCGCAATCCTGGAATCAGACCCCAGGCATCGAGGCCCTCGCCGCTCAGCATCAGCGGATCCGGCAGCGCCTGGGCGCCATCGGGCGTCGCAAAACGGACATCGTGGCCGCTCGCGCGCAGCGTGCGCCAGCTGACGGCAACTTCGCTCGGATCGTAATCGTGCCGCGGCAACGGCAGCAGAATTCTCATCAGGCCGGCAGGCGCAACTGACCACCGTCGTGGCGGCGCAGCACTTCGCCGGCCAGCGCCAGATACGCCTTGGCGCCGGACGATGCCGGGTCGTAGCTCATCACCGGCAGGCCGTGGCTCGGCGCTTCCGCCAAGCGCACATTGCGCGGCACCAACGTGCGATAGACCTTGTCGCCAAAGTGTTCGGTCAACTGGCCGGAGACATCATTCGACAGGTTGTTGCGCGGATCGAACATGGTCCGCAGCAGTCCTTCGATTTCGAGTTTGGGATTGATCACGCGCTTGATCTTCTTCACGGTGTCCATCAGCGCCGACAGACCTTCCAGCGCGTAGTACTCGCATTGCATCGGGATCAATACGCCGTCGGCCGCGACCAGCGCGTTGACGGTCAGCTTCGACAGCGCGGGCGGACAGTCGAGGATCACGTAGTCATAGCTTTCGGCGACTTCGGCCAGCGCCGACTTCAGCGCGAAATCGCCCGCGGCGACATCGCGCAGCTTGATCTCCGCTTCGGTCATGTCAGCGTTGGCGGGCAGGATCGCGAGGTTGAGTTCGGAGAGAAACTGCACGGCGTCGCGGATATTGCATTGTTCGAGCAACACATCGCGCGTGCTGTGCTTGAGCTTGCTCTTGTCGACACCGACGCCCATCGTCGCATTGCCCTGCGCATCGAGGTCGACGAGCAGCACGCGGCGCTTGGCCGCCGCGAGCGATGCGGCGAGGTTGATCGAGGTCGTCGTCTTGCCGACGCCGCCCTTCTGATTGGCAACCGCGATGATGTGGCTCATGTCCCCTTCAACCCTGCGATGACCGCGTGGCGTTCTTCCCCCAGGCCCGGCACCTGCAGACGACGGGTCTCGCGAATATCGACGGCGACCGGCACGGCCGCCAGCTCGGCGGGGTCTAGTTTGCCTTTCATCGCCACCCAAACACCACCGTCGGCGAGCAGCGGCTGGGTCGCATCGACGAAATCGGCGAGTGCCGCGAACGCACGGCTGACGATCACGGCGTACGGCGCAGCCGGCACGAACGCTTCGACGCGCAGTTCGGCGACCTCGACATTGGCCAGCGCCAGCGTGCGCTGCGCATGACGCATGAAGCGCGCCTTCTTGCCGTTGCTGTCGAGCACGGTGACGGCCAGTTGCGGCGCGGCGATCGCCAGCGGGATGCCGGGCAGACCCGCACCGGCACCGACGTCGAGCAGGCGCAGTTCGGGGTAGCCGGGCAATGCTTGCAGGATCGGCAACAACGCCAGCGAATCGAGCAGATGCCGGATCACCATGTCGCCAGCCTTGCGGATCGCGGTGAGGTTGTACGCGGTATTCCAGCGCGCCATTTCATCGAGATAGCGCAGCAGTTGCAGCTGCGTGTGGTCCGGCAGCTCGATTTTCATCGAGCGCAGCCCGCGTTCGAGCGCGATCGTCATCGGGTGCGGCGTGCTCATCGTGTCGCTCCGCAAAGGCGATGCCTGTCGCCAACATGCGTGGCGGCGCGCAGACGCGGCGGAACGAAGCAGAGGCGCATGAATGGAGACCGGAAAGGGCCGCGCAGTATAGCCGCGCGGCCCAGGTCGCTGATGCAGCCCGGCGTTCAGGATTTCGGATGCTCGCGCAGGAACGTGAACAGATCGACCGTGCGCGAAAACGGCCAGCGCAGATGATTGATGGTGCCGATCACGTAGCCGGGAATATTCTGGGCGTAGCCGCTCGGATCATCGAGGCCGGCGTAGTTCGCGAGCGGATTGGTACCGCACAGCGCGTTGCACTGCGCGACATCCTTGAGGCTTGCGTCGATGATGTGATCGTCGATCATCGTCGCGCCGCCGGCAGCGAGCGTGTCGCGCAGGTGCAGGCTGTTCGGGCACAGGCCGCCGATGTCGCAGGCGTTGTGCATGTGATAGATCGGCAACTGCGGATTCAGCAATTGCAGTTCGGTGTCGTCCTTCGGCTGACCGACCATCGGCTGCTGCACGCAGGGATCATTGAACGCGCCGAACGCGTCGGGCGCCGAATAGATCGCGGCCGCGGCGATCTGCGGACGATTCAGTCCGTACAGCGTCGCCATCGCCGAGCCATTCGACCAGCCCATGATGTAGATGCGCCGGGTGTCGACCTTGCCCTGAGCGAGCACCAGTTCCAGATAGTGGTCGATCGCCGCGGCGTCGACATTGGCGGGATACGTGACGCCGTTGACGCGGCGATCCTGGCCGTCCGGCAGCATCTGCCGATACCAGTTGTCCCAGCCCGGCGAATAGTTCTGGTCCGGCAATGGGTAGTAGCGCGTGCCGATGCGGCCGTAAGGCGCAAGCATGATGAATCCCGGCCTGTCCGGATCACCGCTGAGATCGGCGGTCGCCAGCTGACTGCGCAGGTTGGTCACGTCCAGCGACAGATCGGTCCCGACCAGCGACGGATGCAGATAGATCACCAGCGGCAGCTTGTGGTCGGTCGACGCGGCAACCGGTTCGAACAGGCAGGCATCGCGCATCGTGCCATCGGCATCCTGCCAGCGTTCGAGCTTTTCGCCACCGGGCAGGCAGCTCGGATTGACTGCCCCATCCAGCGCGGCTGACACCACGCTCGGCGCCGCTCCAAACGGCGTGCAAGCCGCGCGCGTCACCGGGATTGTCGAGGTCAGCGTCTGCAGATTGACGACCGCACCGGCCTTCGATTCGCTGCTGCTGCCGCAAGCCTGAAGACCCGCCGCGAACAATAACGACAGCGCTGCGCGTGCCACCGGAGTCATCGTCATTGCCACCCTCCTCTTCAGTGTTCGATGCAGCAGAGGCCGCAGAACCGGCCCTCAACGTCGCGACAGCGAGCCGAGAATCCCGCGCAGCAGCTGCCGGCCCACTTCGCGGCCGATCGACGACGCCGCGCTGCGCGTCGCGCTCTTGATGGCCGACTCGACGACCGTGTCGCTGCGTCGTCCGCCGCGGCTGCGCGCCGGTGCTGCGGGCTTGGCGGGTGCTGCGTTGCCGCGATCCCACCAGCTGGTATCGCCCGCTGCCGTGGTCGGCGTTGCCGGCGCCGGTGCGGCAGTCGCGGCCGTACGCGCATTCAGCTTTTCGTAGGCTGACTCGCGATCGACCGCCGCTTCATAGCGGCCTGCAACCGGACTGCGCGTCATGATGGTCTTGCGCTCGTCCGCGCTGAGCGGTCCGATCCGCGAACGCGGTGGCGCGATCATGGCTTTCTCGACGACGCCGGGCACGGCGTTGTCACCGAGCGTCGACACCAATGCCTCGCCGACGCCGAGCGTCTGAATGACTTCGGCGACATCGAGCCTGGGATTGGCGCGGAACGTCTCGGCAGCCGCCTTCACCGCTTTCTGGTCACGCGGCGTGAATGCGCGCAGTGCGTGCTGGACGCGATTGCCGAGCTGCCCCAATACGCTGTCCGGCAGATCGAGCGGATTCTGCGTGACGAAATAAACGCCGACACCCTTGCTGCGGATCAGGCGCACGACCTGCTCGACTTTCTCGACCAGCGCCTTCGGCGCGTCCTTGAACAACAAATGCGCTTCATCGAAAAAGAACACCAGCTTCGGCTTGTCGGCGTCGCCGGCCTCCGGCAGCCGTTCGAACAATTCCGACAGCAGCCACAGCAGGAATGTCGCGTACAGCCGCGGCTTCTGATACAGCACGTCGGCAGCGAGCACATTGACGATGCCGCGGCCACCGAGATCGATGCGCATGAAGTCGTTGAGATCGAGCGCCGGCTCGCCGAAGAAATGCTCGGCGCCATCGGCTTCGAGTTGCAGCAGCGAGCGCTGGATCGCGCCGACCGAGCCGCTGCTGACCAGACCGTAATCGCTGCCCAGCGACTTGGCATTGCTGCCGACGTAGCTGATGACAGCGCGCAGATCTTTCAGGTCGAGCAGCAGCAGACCCTGGTCGTCGGCGTATTTGAACACCAGCGACAGCACCGCTTCCTGCACGTCGGACAGATCGAGCAGACGCGACAGCAACACCGGACCGAGGTCGGAAATCGTTGCACGCACCGGATGACCGCTGGTGCCGAACACATCCCAGAACATCGTTGGGCACGCAGCCGGCGACCAACCTTCAACACCGACTGTCGCCGCGCGTTCGAGCAGTTTGGGTTTGGTCTCGCCAGCCGCGGCGATGCCAGACAGATCACCCTTGATGTCGGCGGCAAACACCGGCACGCCCATTTGCGAGAAACCTTCGGCGAGCACCTGCAGCGTGACGGTCTTGCCGGTGCCGGTCGCGCCGGCGATCAGACCATGGCGGTTCGCATATTCACCGCGCAGCAGCTGCGGCGTTTCACCCTTGCCGATGAGGATCGAAGCAGACATGTGACGCCCCCAAGAAGTATCGATGCAGCATAGCGCCGCGCCTGCGGATACCGAAAAAACTGAAGAAAATCCCGAGCAAGCGTAGCGAGCGACGGCAGGCTGCGCGAGGACGGCGCACAGCGAGCGCAGCGTACATCAGTACGTGAGCATTGCGAGCACCGCCCGCGCGCAGGATGCCGAGCGCAGTAGCTTGCTCGGGATTTTCTAGGCGACGCGCGACAGCTGTCCCGACGCCTCAATCGCCGCGGCCGCCTCAGCGGCAAAGTCGCCAGCCAGGTATTCCTTGCTGAAATCGTCGGTCAGGATCACGTCGTAGCGCGCGTCGTCGTAGGCCTTGGCCTGCTCGGCCTCGTCACGCGTCAGCAGACTCCGCTTGACCGCGTCTTCGAGTCGTTCGGCCACCGTATCGCCGCTGATCTGGCCGTGATTTGCGAGCTTGTAGTACTTCACGTAAGCGGTCTCGGTCTTCAGCCCGATCTTCCACGCCTTTTCCATGCGCCCGATCGGATCGTGCTCGCCGCCGTTCTTGAAAATCAGCCACGACAGGCGCTCGCGCACGTCACTGGGCTCCAGCAGCAGATCGGCGATGCGCGCATTACGCCGATCGCTGACCGGATGGAACGGATTGCCGAGCGGCATGATCACCAATCGCAGCAGGAAGCGTCCCCACGCGACCGGAAAGTTGCGAATGAAGCCGTCGAATGCCTGGCCGATTTCGTACAGGCTGGTGTCGAGCGCCCACCGCGCATGTGCGCGTTCGGCATCGCTTTTGCTGCCTTCGAGGTAAAACTTGAGCACCGCCGATGCGATATAGAGCTGCGAGAGCACATCGCCAAGTCGCGCCGACAGCCGCTCCATGAATTTCAATTTTCCGCCGACCACGCCCATCGTCAGATCGGACGTGAATGCCAGCGCCGACGACATCCGTTCCAGCTTGCGAAAATATGGCGCGAACTCGCCGTCAATCGGCGCGCGCGTCAGCATCGAGCCGGTGATCGCCAGCGTGAACGAACGCACCGCGCGATTGATCGCGAAACCGACATGTCAGAA
>DATCXY010000156.1:0-5805 GCA_036570585.1 Solimonas sp.
GTGCATCGGTGCGACGTTCTTCGGTCGGCAGGCTGGTTTGAATGCGGCGCAGCAGGCCGCGCCCTAGCTGCACGAGTTCATGCTGAATCATCAAAATCCGTTCGCCCCGAGCGCCGCGCCGAATGGCGCGGTGTATCGAGGAGCCGCGCGGGCTGTCCCTCGATCCGTTTCGTTTCACGAAACACTCGGGATGAATGGCGGATGCTTTTGGATATGCAAAACAGAAACAGGAATACGTCATGAAAATTCTCGTCGTCGGCGGCACGGGCCTGATTGGCGGACACGCCGCGCTGCATCTGCAAAGCCTCGGTCATGAGGTCACGATTGCCGCGCGCCATTCCGCGCAAGAACAGAGCGCGCTCGCGTCGCTGCCGATCCTGATCGGCGATTACGTCGCCAATGACTTCACGCGCGAGCAGCTCGCGGACTTCGACGCGCTGGTGTTCGCCGCCGGCAACGACATCCGGCACATCGAGAAGGACGCCGACGAAGCCGCGCATTGGCAACGCGCCAATATCGACGGCGTGCCGCGCTTCTTTCGCCTCGCGCGCGAGGCTGGCATCCGCCGCGCGGTGCTGGTCGGCAGTTTCTATCCGCAGGTGAAACCCGAGCTGATCGAGCGCGTGCCGTATGTGCGCTCGCGCCATCTCGCCGACGAAGGCGCGCGTGCGCTGGCGACAGAGGACTTCGCGGTGTGCTCGGTCAATGCGCCGTTCGTGGTCGGCTCGGTGCCGGGCCTGCACGTCGGCATGTTCGACTACTACACGCGTTACGCACTAGGCCAGATGGCACCGATGCCGGTCTACGCGCCGGCCGGTGGCGTCAACTTCATTTCGACACGATCACTATCCGAGGCGATAGCCGCCGCGCTGCTGCGCGGCGATTCGGGCAAGGCGTATCTGGTCGGCGACGAGAACTGGACGTTTGCCGAGTACTTGTCCGTGTTCTTCGAAACCGTCGGCAAGCCGCAGGACGTGCCTGCGCTGGATCAGGAACATCCGCTGCTGCCGGACTCGATGCTCTATGCCGGCCGCGGCACATTGTTCCATTACGAGCCGGATGCAAAAGAGCAGGCGCTGCTCGGCTATCGCCGCCACGACGTGAAGTCCGCGATCGTCGCCGCCGTGCGGCAGGCGCAGCGGATGATCGAAGCCGGCTGATCGACAGGAGCGTGCGATGACCGATACCGAACGGCTATGGGCGATCGAGGCAATCCGCGCACTGAAGGCGCGTTATTTCCACGGCGTCGACACCAAGGACGCGGCGCTGCTGCGCAGTGTCTTTACCGACGATGCGATCACCGACTTTCGCAGCGAATCGCCGGACGGTGGCGACGCGCTGCTGCAGCACGATCCGGATGCGTTCGTGCGCAACACGCTGGCCGTACTCGACGGCACGATCACCGTGCACAGCGGCAGCATGCCGGAAATCGAGATCGCCTCCGCCGACGAAGCACGCGGCCGCTGGTCAATGCATGACCGGATCTGGGTGACGGATGCCGTGCGCTGTCCACTGCCATTTGGCGAGCTGCGCGGCTGGGGCTATTACCACGAGACCTATCGGCGCACCGCCGACGGCTGGCGCATCGCGTCGACGCGTCTGCAGCGGATCAAGGTCGTCATGCGCTGATGCTTGGGCGGCGCGCCCCAGCCCCGGTCCGCTTCAGGCGTGCTGACGCGCCATGACCGACGCCGTCGCAAGATCATCGCATCGCATCCTCGAAGCCGAACGTCTGCACCTGCGCGAGGCCGCGGATCGCGACGCCGAATTCATCGTCTCCCGGTTCAACGAGCCCGGCTTCATCCACTACATCGATGATCGCGAAGTGCGTACGCTCGACGATGCGCGCGGCTATATCGGCAAGCTGCGCGATCACTACTGGCGACACGGTTTGGGTCTGTACGTGGTCGCGAGCAACGACACCGCAGCACCGATGGGCATCTGTGGCCTGCTCAAGCGCGATGCACTGGACGCGCCGGACGCCGCCATCGCCATGCTCGCCGATGCTCGTTCGCGGCTTGCCATCACGCGCGTATTCGCGATCACGATGCCGGGCAACGCACGCTCGATGCGTCTGCCGCAACGCCTCGGCCTGAGGCGCGAAGGCGAAGTCGAGTTGCCAATGCCCGGCGATCTCAGCGTGCTGTTCGTGTCGGCTTGAATCTCAGCTCGCTTCGACGCGAATCCGGCTGATGCGCAAGGTCTTGATCTTCCACATGCCATCCGATTTCTCGTAGGTCTCGTGGTAGTGCCCGTAACCCGTCATCAGCGAAAACGGCATGCCTGCCGGCATGAACAGCCGGTCGCTCATGGCCCAGATGCCTGTTGCGCGATCGTCATCCGTCAGCTCGATTTCACTCTGATGTCCCTGATGCACGCTGACGATGCCGGCCTTGGCAAAGCCAGCGGCCGACCAGCTCGCGCTGCCGCGCAGCACCACGTTCATCGCCGGCATGAAGTCCTTGCCACTGGCCGGATCGGTGCAGCATCCGCGGTAATCGAGCACACAGTCGGCCGCGAGAATGCCGCGCACCAATTCGGCATCTGCGGTATCGACACCGCGAAAATAGCGGGCTTTCACCTGCTTGATGGCTTCAATCGCAGCGAGGCGTTCGGTTTCGTTCACGGGGTGGGTTCATCTGTGTGATGTGGGGGCGTCTCCGCCAGTATCCCTGATACGGCGTCGCCCTCGATCAACGTCGCGCGTTCGGCCACGGCTCGGCCCACGCCGGAATCCGCCGCAGCCCGTCCAGCCAGCGCACGATGTTCGGAAAATCCTCGAACGGCATTTCCGATTCGCGCCAGTAATGCGCCATCGACGCCAGCTGAAAATCGGCGATCGTCAGTCGATCGAGCGCGACGTAGGTGCGCCCGTGCAGGTGCGCATCGAGCACTTTCGCGTAGCGGTTCAGTTCGGCGAGCGCTGGTTTCAAAGCCTCGCGGTCGGGCGCGCCGATCTTGAACGTCGACTTGACGATGTGCTCGAAGTAGAACGGGCCGACGGCCGGCGCCCAGTGACCGTCGTTCCATGACAGCCAGCGCAGCACCTCGACCTGTTCGGCGGGCTGCCGCGTCGGCCACAAGTCCGAGCCGGCCTTGATGCACAGATACGCCATGATCGCCGACGATTCCCACAGCACGCGATCGCCGTCGACCAGCGTTGGCGCCTTCATGTTCGGATTGAGCCGCGCGTAGTCCGCCGCCTTCAGGCCGCCGGCCATCAGATCGACTTCGATGAATTCCGCGTCGAGGCCGAGATGCTTGACGAGTGCGAGCACGCGGCGCGGCGCCTGCGCCCTGATCCAGTAGATTTGCATGCCATGTTCCTTTCGAGGTTCGGATGACAGCAGTTCGACGAACGAGCGCGAGGCAAATCGACATCGACGCTAACGGGATGGGTTCAAGACCTCGCTGACGCGCTCACGCAGCGGCGGCAGTACCTCCTGCTCGAACCAGGGATGTTTCTTGAGCCAGCGATTATTGAGCGGACTCGGATGCGGCAACGGCATGATCGCCGGATGTTCGCGCCACGAGCGCACCAGCTCGGTCAAGGTCCGGCCGTCACGCGGAAAGTACGCGAGTTGTGCGTAGCGGCCGATCACCAGCGTCAGCTGCAAGCGCGGCAGATGCGCCATCAACCGGCCGCGCCACGCCGGCGCGCATTCAGGGCGCGGCGGCAGATCGCCGGTTTTGCCGGTGCCGGGAAAGCAGAAACCCATCGGCACGATCGCGATCTGTCGCGCGTCGTAGAACACGTCGCGAGAAATGCCGAGCCAGCTCCGCAGCCGCTCGCCGCTGGCGTCGTCGAACGGCACGCCGGATTCGTGGACCTTGTGGCCCGGTGCCTGCGACGCGATCAGGATGCGCGCGTCGCCGTGCGCCTGCAGTACGGGCCGCGGACCCAGCGGTAACTGCTCCGCGCAAAGCCGGCACGCGCGGATTTCGCGCAGCAGCGCGGGCAGGGTTTCGCTCATGGCGCCAGCGCGACGCCGTGGAACGTGAACCTCATGGTGTCCATTGCGGATTCCACACCACTTCCCACAGATGGCCGTCCGGATCCTGGAAGTAGCCGGCGTATCCACCCCAGAACGTGTCGTGCGCGGTTTTGACAATGCGCGCGCCGGCTGCCGCCGCTTGCGCCATCGCCGCATCGACTTCGTCCTTGGAGCCGACGTTATGGCCGAGGCTCATTTCCGTTGCGCTCGCTGCGCTGACCGCGAGCCCGGCGTCATGGCCAAGGCTCTTGCGCGGCCACAACGCCAGCCGCAGGCCGCTTTGAAGTTCAATGAACACGACGGCGCCGTATTCGAATTCCTTGCCGATGATGCCCTCGGTCGCAAAGCCCAGGCCGTCGCGGTAGAAGCGCAGCGAGACTTCGAGATCATCGACGCCGATCGTGATGACCGTGATGCGTGGTTTCATTGGTGCGTGTCCGGACTCAGGGTGTCTGACCGGCGTCAGCATCCGCGTGTGCCGCATCTGCCGACTCGATCGAACGCAAACCCCAGGCCGCGGTTGCCCACAGCACCATTGCATTGAACAGCGATTCCAGCGCAACCAGCAGCGTGGGTGCGGCGGCGCGGCTGCCGATCGCGAACGCGGTTGCCGCTGCGCCGAGCATCAGCACGACGCCGCAGAACCAGTACGACGGCACGTTCATGAAGCGCGCCATCGGCAGGAAATGCAGGCCGACCACGAGCGAGATCGCCGGCACCCAGTAGACCTGCTGCGATGGCGCCGAGAGCAGCGTGATCGCGATGTTCAGCAGCACGATCTCGAACACGAAGTTGATCCAGAACTTGATCCAGATTGAGCGGTTTGCTTTCTTCTGCGCCTCGTTCGGCGCCGGCAGGCGACGGCTCGCCGCGATCAGCCGGCGCGATCGTTGCAAGAGCACGGCGGCAATGACGACACCGACGATCGCAATCGGCACGCGCGCGGCGCTCGCCATCACGCTGACACCAAACGCCAGCCATGCGACCCCGATCAAGGTGCCGACGCGCACGCCGATGCCGCGGCTGCGCAGGATCTGCCCACGTGAACGCTGGACGGATGGGTTCATCGGCGAGTCTCGTCTGGAGGGGGCTCAATTGAAGCGCGAACGCGCACGAGGCGCAAAAATCTGCCGGGTACGGTAACACTCGCGCATACGACGGCGTTCATCGCTCGTCCCTATGGGGGAGGCCCGGGTGCGTCGCGGCTGCGCATCATCGGCGCAATCGAAAACAGGACGGAGAGAGCGGCATGGCGACGTTTCCGAAGGGCGCGGTGCTGGTGTTCGGCGGCAGTGGCGGGATCGGGCAGGGCGTCGCCAGGACCTTTGCCGAAGCGGGTGCCGATGTGGCGATCGTCTATCGCGCGAAAAAGGACGTCGCCGAGCGCGTGGCCGGTGAAATCAATGCGCTCGGCCGCAAGGTGACGACGCACGCCACCGACGTCACCGATGCCGCGCAGGTCAAGGCGACGGTCGCCGACGTGCTCAAGGCGCACGGCCGCATTCACACGGTGGTCTGGGCCGCCGGTCCGGTCGTCGAGCAGGTTCCGCTCGCCGAGGCCAATGAAGCTTTGTGGAAGCGCTCGATCGATATCGAAGTGCACGGCTTCTATCACGCGGTGCAGGCGACGTTGCCGGCGATGCGCGATGCGGGCGGGGGCTCGTATGTGCACCTCGGTTCCGCCGGACATCTATGGTTCCCGCAGCGCGATGGTCTGTCAGTGGTGCCGAAGGCCGCCAATGAAGCGTTCGTCAAGGGCATTGCCAAGGAAGAGGGGCGCCACAACATCCGCGCCAACTCGGTGCTGGTC
>DATCXY010000157.1:0-5773 GCA_036570585.1 Solimonas sp.
AGATACGACGCCAGTGGCCCTTTCACGGCTTGTGGACCTTGCGCTTGCGATGCAGAAACGAGTTGCCTTCCATGACACGTTCGACGCTGGCGACGAGGCGCGTCAGCGGATTGTCGCCGGGGCTTTTCAGGCTCGCACCGAATAGCCAGCAACTCAGCGCCGCGAACAGGACCAGCGGCGTCCAGACCGCCAAGCTTGCTGCGACGCGGCCGGTTTGCGCCATGCTTTCGCCGAACTGCAAACCGTGTTGCAAGGCCAGCAGGATCAGACAGGCGAGGGCGACGCTGGGCGCGCGTTGTCCACGTTTGGCCGCCATGCCGAGCGCGAAGGCGAGCAGCGGCAGGAACGGCAACGCAGCGGCACGCGCCAGTCGCGCGTGGAATTCGCCGGCCAGTTCCGCGTGCGAGCTGGCGGGATGGGTTTCATGCATCCCGCTCCACAATTCGCCCAAGGTCAGCTCGCGTTCGCTGTTGCCGCGGGGCCTGAACGGCGGTGCCTGTGAACTGAAATTTTCAAAGATGACGGCGTGCTGGAAGCGCGTGTCGTCGAGTTCGCCGCCGGTTTGCTCGCGCACCATGCGTCCGACCCCGAGCTCCAGTTGCAGGCGCGCACCGTCTGCGGTGGGCAGCAGCGTGCCAGTTTCGGAGGTGATGATTTCGTCATAGCCGCCGGCGAATCTTCGGATGAACACTCCCTTCATGTGTCGACCACTGGCGTCGACTTCGTCGGCGGTCAGCGTGAAGCCGCGCCCGGCATCGGCAAACACGTTTTCCTGCGCACGCGCGTTCCAGCCCTCGTGCAATGCCTCGAACATTACCGCGCGGTAGTTGTAGCGGCTGTGCGGTTGCAGATAGCCATACAGATAGAACGAGAAGATTCCGAGCGCGATCGCCACCAGCATGAACGGAAGCGCGAGTTGGACGATCGAGCGACCGGCGGCGAGCAGCGCGTCGAGTTCGTTGTCGTCGCCAAGCTTGGCGACCACCATGAAAATGCTGGCAAAGAACGCTGCCGGTAGCGCAAGGCCCAGATAGTGCGGCACCAGGTTGGCAATCATCAGCAGCACGGCACCGAGCGCCGAACCGCTGGCAGCGACCAGGTTGAACAGACGCAGCAGGCGTTCGAGCAACAGCGCGATCAGCACCACACTGATCGAAACCGCCAACGGCTGTGCGAGCAGCCGCAGCAGATAACGATCGATGATCTGCGTGTTGCGGCGTGCTTTCACAATGACGGAAGCCGCATCACGTGTGCTGCTGCGTCCAGCGTTGCCGCAGATCGGCAATCAGGGCGGCGCGGGTGGCGGCATCCGGGTCGACGGCCCGATCGAGCGCCGGCGGCCCCGGCCAGCCGTGGTCGACGTACGGGGCGCCGGCGAATTCACGGGGCGCGGCGTAGCGGGGGATGACGTGATAGTGAACGTCAGGATCGACCATCATCAGCATCAAATAATTGATGCGCTCGTAGCCGACGAAATCCTTCAGCAGGCTTTCGCAACCGCGCACTGCGTGGCGCAGCGTGGAAAAAGCGTTCGCGCTGAGATCGCCTAAAGCCTTGGCGTCTTCGCTGCAGACCAACACCAGCGAGCCCAGCGTCGGTTGTTTGGGGCGCAGCAGCAACAGCCACGGTCCGACCTCTGCAATCAGGGTGTCCGGATAGCCGAATTTGCGGGCCGTGTCGTTGCTCATGTATGGATTTCCGGCTTTGGAATCTCGTAATGAAAATTGCCGCCGGACACGAAGCCGCCAGTGGCGTCGTCCCAGAAACGGGTGACGACCGCGAGGTGCCAGCAGGCGCCGTCAATCCCGGATTCAACACGCAAGGCATGCCAGCGCGCGCCGGCGTCGTGTGCGTTTGGCGCAGCGGACGCTGACGGCAGGCCAAGGCAAAGAATGTTTCCGCGATCGTGGCGAATCAGGTCCAGGCGCGCATCGCGGGCGTGGCCGTGCAGCACCAGCTCGCAGCCGGCGCGTTGCAGCACTGCGCGCAGCCCGGCGCGATCGGCGAGCGCCTTGCGTCTGGATACGGCGCGGTCGGCGAGCGGATGGTGAACCAGGACGATACGGAAATGCCCACGCAGCGACTGCAGACGTGCTTCGAGCGCTGCGAGCTGCGCGGCGCCGATCCGGCCACCGGCGAGCAGTGGCGCGGTCGGCACTGCCGAGTTGATGCCGACCAGCGCGACCTCACCGCGGAGGCGGACATACGGCCAGCCGTCGGTCTGGTCGTCGCTGCGCATCCAGCGTTGCCAGTGCGCCCAGGCCTGCGCGTGTTCGATCGTGACCAGCGCGTCGTGATTGCCGGGCACGATGCTGACGTCGTGATCACTGCCGAGCGTGTCGAGCCAGGCTGCGGCCTGCGTGAATTCGCCAGGCAGCGAGAAATTGGTGATGTCGCCAGTGACGCTGATGTGGCTGGGCTGCGCAGCGCGGACGTCGGCGACCAGCGTGCTGACGATGTCATGGCGCTGGACGCGACGACGCTGGCGATGCCAGGACCAGGCACTGAGCACCCGCTTCGAAAAGCGCTGGCGCCAGTCGAGCCGCGGTTCGTACGGCAGGTGCGGGTCGGAAAAATGCGCAAGCGTGAACGCGGTCATGGATAATGATGGGCTTTACTCAGGGTCGCATGATGACACAGGCACCGTCGGGGCAAGACCGGAATTCTGGAACGGATCGTCAGGGTCCGGTCTCGGAAGCGCAATTGCTGGGAGCCAGCAAGGTCAAGATCTGGGGACTGACCGGCACTGAACGCCTGCGTCGCCAGCTGGCGCGCGTGGGCGTGGCAGATGTCGTCGACGCCGCGGCCGGAACTGGAGCGACTTCCGGCAAGGTGCTGATCTTGCACTCGGGCTGGGTATTCGACGAATCACTGGTGGCGGCAATGGCGACTGCGCCTGTCGGCACCGCCTTGCTCGACGAGAGCAGCGACCGGGTGGTTGCGGCGGTGGTCGACGCTGCACAGCGCGCAACGATCGCCAATCACCTCGGTGAACCCGTCGCGGAGCTGCCATCGGGCTTGCGCGTGGTGACGCCAGTGACGCTGGTTGGCTCGTACAATTCGCGGCTGCGCAAGCGTGAAATCCCGTTTCTCGGCGCACTCGACGCGAGCACCGTTTCCGCCATCGAGAAGCGCACGTTCGCAGCCTCGTACAAGGGCGTGACCGATGTTGTCACCAAGTATGTCTGGCCGTGGCCGGCACGACATGTCACGCGTTTCTGCGCGCGTTTCGGAATCTCGCCCAATCAGGTGACGCTGGTGAGCCTGGCGTTCGTGATCGTCGCGTTTTTCCAGTTCCGCGACGGCCACTATCTGGGCGGCTTGCTCGCCGCCTGGATCATGACGTTCCTCGATACGGTCGACGGCAAGCTCGCACGGGTGACGCTGCAATCGTCGAAGTTCGGCGACATCTTCGATCACGGCATCGACCTGATCCATCCGCCGTTCTGGTGGTGGGCCTGGATCGTCGGTCTGGCGGTGGCCGGCTACACGCTGCCCGCACGTGACCTGATCCTGGCGATCGTGCTGATCGGCTATGTCGCGCAGCGTCTGGAAGAAGGTCTGTTCCAGTTGCTGTTCGGAATCGCGATGCACGTGTGGCGGCCGTTCGACAGTTTCTTCCGCCTGATTACCGCGCGTCGTAATCCGAATCTCGTGATCCTGACCGTCAGCGCGCTGTTCGGGCGCCCGGACATCGGCATGCAGATCGTCGCCGCTTGGGTGCTGATCTGTTTCGTCATCCATGGTGTCGTCATCGTGCAGGGACTGCTCGCCAAGCATCGCGGCGCCCTGACGTCCTGGCTTGCGGCTTGATGCGCGCAGGCCTGATCCACAATCCGCGCAGCCAGCGGAATCGACGCGGCGACGACTTGCGGATCCCTGCCGAACTGCCGTACGCGGCGCCGGCCACGCCGGCCGAATTGCTCGATGTCCTGTGCAAATTTGCCGCACAAGGCATCGATCTGCTCATTGTCAGCGGCGGCGACGGCACGCTGAGGGAAGTGACCAGCCAGCTGCCGCAAGCCTATGGCACGCGATTGCCGAAGCTCGCGCTGCTCGCAGCGGGTAATGCCAATGTCGTCGCCGCTGATGTCGGCACTGCCGGCTACGGTAGCGGCGCGCTTGAACAACTGTTGAACGCGGCGCGCGACGACTGTTTCCGTCGGCGCGAGATTCGTCCGCTGCTGCGCGTCCGCTGGCCTGATCTTGATGTGCCGCCGGTGCTTGGGTTTGTCGCTGGCGCCGCCGTGCTCACGCGCGCGACGCGCCACGCCAACGAAAAAGTGTTGACGCATGGCGTGACGCACAAGGCCTCGGTGCTGGTCACCGTACTGAACGCGGTCTGGCGCGCGGCAAACGGCCGGTCTGGTTGGCTGGGCGCCGAAACGATGGCGATCGCGGTCGACGGCGCCGCGCCACTTGCTGGCGCGCGGTTTCTGTTTTTCTCGACGACGCTGCACAAGCTGATGCTCGGCTTCTGGCCATTCTGGGGCGGCGAGGGCAGTGCTGCGGCGCTGCGCTATCTCGATATCGAGTCGCCGCCGCGCAAACTCTGGCGCTCGCTGTGGCGGCTGCTGCGCGGCCGACCGAGCGCCTTCATGCTGGCGAATGGTTATCGCAGCGGTCGCGCTGGCGGCATCCGCATCTGCTGTCCGGATCCGCTGATCATCGATGGCGAAGTGTTCGCTCCCGGTGCCGACGCAATCGTGGAGCTGGATATTGGGCCGAACGTGGAGTTTCTGACGCCATGAACGCCGTCGCCGAGCTGCAGGTACGGATCGCGGCCGAACTGGATCGGGAACTCGATCCGCGTGTCATCGCGTTTGCAACCGAGCTCGCGCAGCGCAGTCCGGCGACGCGCGCCGTGCTGTTCTACGGCTCGGCTTTGCGTGATGCCGATTTCAACGGATTGCTCGATTTCTACGTGGTGGCGACGCCGTTGAATGTTTGGCATCGCAGCCGCACGGCGGCGTTCGCCAACGAATGGCTGGCACCGAATGTCTCCTACGAATCGCTGCATGTTGGCGAGCAGATCTTGCGTGCCAAGGTCGCGGTACTCAGCGCCGCACAGCTGCGTGCAGGCATGCGTGAAACTGCCATCGACACGACGATCTGGGCGCGTTTCTCACAACCAGTCGCCTGCGCCTGGGCGCGCGATGCCGATGCACGCAGTGCGGTGGTGACCGATGTCACCCAGGCCGTTGTCAATGCCGCGCGCTGGGCGGCGCGGCTCGGGCCGAAGTCCGGCACCGCCAACGATTACTGGCAGCAGCTTTATCAGCACACTTACGCGGTCGAGCTGCGGGTGGAGCGCGGCGGTGCGCGTGCGCAGACGCTGCTGTCCAACGGCGGCGCGCGCTACGTGCAGATGTTGCCCATGGCCTGGCGTGCCGCCGGCATTGCGTTCGGCGAAGAACGGGGTGTGCTGACACCGGCGCTGGATGAGCAGACCCGCCGCACCGGACGTCGCGCCTGGGCGCTCCGTCGTGCCGCGGGCAAGCCGCTGAACCTGCTGCGCCTGATCAAGGCGGCATTCACCTTCGACAACGGAGCTGATTACCTGGCATGGAAGATCGAGCGCCATTCCGGCTTTCGCCTGGAAATGACCGACTGGCAGCGTCGGCATCCGGTGCTGGCATCGCCGCGGCTGCTCTGGAGGTTGTGGCGGCGCGGCGTGCTGCGTTAGCCATCGCACGCCATTTCAGCGTGTTCCACGCAGTCTGCGCTTGAGGTACTGCTTCCAGGCTTTCGGCAGCAGCCGCACGCGCCGCCG
>DATCXY010000158.1:0-2404 GCA_036570585.1 Solimonas sp.
ATTCACCGCAGGCCTGGAACAAGTTCCAGCAGGAAGTGGGCGGCAATCTGCGCGGTGGCAATCCGGGCCAGCAGTTGTTTGCGGTCGGCGCGACGCAGACGTACTTCCATGACGTGCCCGCTGCATTCACGCCAGCTGGCGATGGCTATCGCGTGCTGGCGCTGCATCTGCATTTTGGTGGCGATGAACTGTCGTCGCGCGCCGAGCCGATCCGCGAACGTTCGATCCCGGCGTTCGTCGCGATCGCGCGCGCCGATGTTGCGAAGACCGGCGTCAATGGTCACGCGACCGTGAACATCGACGGCCAGCTCTTGCAGCTGCCGACCAGGATCAGCGACAGCTTGCCGCAAGGCACGATCGGTCTGCCGGCCGGCTTTGCCGGCATTCCGTTCCTCGCCGATGGCGTGGTTGCGACCGTGACGGGAGGCTGAGCATGCTCGACTGGTTCAATGCCCATCCACAGATCACGGCCGCACTGGTCGCCAGCATCAAGGCGATCGTGATTCTGCTGGTGACGGTGGTGGTCGCGGCCTGGATGATCTGGCTTGAACGTCGCCTGCTCGGTCTGTGGCAGGACCGCTACGGTCCGAATCGCGTCGGGCCATTCGGACTGGGCCAGGTGATCGCCGACATGGTCAAGATCTTCTTCAAGGAAGACTGGCTGCCACCGTTCGTCGACAAATTCACGTTCATCCTCGCGCCCGCGCTTGCGATGGGTCTGATGCTGCTGATGTTCGCGCTGGTGCCGGTGACGCCGACCTGGGGTGTCGCCGACTTCAATGTCGGCGTGCTGCTGTTCCTGGCGATTGCCGGCCTCGAGGTTTACGCGGTGATGCTCGGCGGCTGGTCGAGCAACAGCAAGTACGCGTTGCTCGGTGGCCTGCGCGTCACCGCGCAGACGGTGTCGTACGAGGTGTTCATGGGCATCGCGCTGATGGGCATCGTCATGATCGCGGGCTCGTTCAATCTGCGCGATATCGTCGTCGATCAGGCCGCGCATGGCTGGTACATCGTTCCGCAGTTCTTTGGCTTCTGCACCTTCGTGCTGGCGGCGATCGCGGTCGTGCATCGCACCCCATTCGATCTGCCCGAAGCCGAATCCGAACTGGCGGCGGGCTTCCATACGGAATATTCCGGCATGAAATTCGGCATGTTCTTCGTCGGCGAATACGTCGGCATCGTGCTGGTTTCGGCCATCACCGTCGTGCTGTTCTTCGGTGGCTGGAGTGGCCCATTTCTCGACAAGTGGCCGTGGCTGTCGATCGTCTGGTTCTCGCTCAAGTGCCTGGTCTTCATGTCCGGTTTCATTCTTCTGCGCGCATCGCTGCCGCGGCCGCGTTACGACCAGATGATGGCGGCCGGCTGGAAGGTCTGCCTGCCGCTGAGCCTGATCAATTTGCTGGGAACGGCGGCCGTGGTCATCAGCCGTTCGCAAGGAGCCTGAGATGGCCTATCAAGCTTCTGAAAAGCTGACGTGGTGGCAACAGATCAAGGCGTTGCTGTGGGGTGTCTACACGCAGCTGCGCTCGATCGCGATGATCTTCTCGCACTCGTGGCACAAGCGCGATGTCATTGCCTATCCGGAAGTGAAACCCTACCTGCCACCGCGCTATCGCGGTCGCATCGTGCTGACGCGCGATCCGGATGGCGAAGAGCGTTGCGTCGCCTGCAACCTGTGCGCGGTCGCGTGTCCGGTTGGCTGCATCTCGCTGCAGAAGGCCGAAAAGCCGGAAGACGGCCGCTGGTATCCGGAATGGTTCCGCATCAATTTCTCGCGCTGCATCTTCTGCGGCCTGTGCGAGGAAGCTTGCCCGACTACCGCGATCCAGCTGACGCCGGACTTCGAACTCGCCGAATACAAGCGCCAGAGCCTGGTCTACGAAAAGGAAGACCTGTTGATCAGCGGCACTGGCAAATATCCGGACTACAACTTCTATCGCGTCGCCGGCATGTCGATCGCAGGCAAACCGAAAGGGACTGCCGCCAACGAAGCCGCACCAGTCGACGTCAAGGGGCTGCTGCCATGACGGTATTTTTCTATGTCGCGGCGACCATCGCCGTGATCGCGACGGTGCTGGTGATCTTCGGTCGCAACCCGGTTCACGCGCTGCTCAATCTGGTGGTATCGCTGCTCGCGGTGTCCGCGATGTTCTTCATGCTCGGCGCGCCGTTCGCCGGTGCGCTGGAAATCATCGTCTACGCCGGCGCGATCATGGTGCTGTTCGTGTTCGTGGTGATGATGCTCAATCTCGGCACCGCGACCAATGAACAGGAGCGCCGCTGGCTGACGCCGAAAACCTGGCTTGCGCCGAGCGTGCTGTCTGGCTTGCTGCTGGTCGGCTTGCTCAGTGTATTGCTCGGCGGCCCGCAGCATGCCGCGGGCCTCGCCGAGGTCAGTGCCAAG
>DATCXY010000159.1:0-3014 GCA_036570585.1 Solimonas sp.
AATGCGACATCGTCATCGAGAACTACCGGCCGGGCGTGATGGATCGTCTCGGCCTTGGTTACGACGCGCTGTCGGCGCTCAATCCGAAGCTGATCTACTGCGCGATCTCCGGCTTCGGCATGACCGGGCCGCTGCGCGACCGGCCGTCATTCGACATCGTCGTGCAGGCGCTGTCCGGCGCGATGAGCGTCAACGGCGAACCGGGCGCGATGCCGGCCAAGCTCGGTCTGCCGATGGGCGATCTGGTCGGCGGCATCTTCGGACCGATCGGCATTCTCGGCGCGCTCTACGAGCGCAGCGTCACCGGCCGCGGTCGTCTGATCGATGTCGGTCTGCTCGACGGCATGTTCGGCCTGCTCGGTTATCTCGCGCAGCTCGCGTTCTTCACTGGCCAGGACCCGCAGCCGCAAGGCACGCAGCATCCGAACCTGGTGCCGTACGGCGCGTTCCCGGCCAAGGATGGGTCGATCATCATTGCCTGCCTGACCAATGCGTTCTGGAGTCGCGTCTGCAAGGCGATCGACATGCCGGAAGCGATCGACGATCCGCGCTTCAACAGCATCGAGAAGCGGCGCGACAAGCGCGCGCTGGTCAACGAGATGATTGCCGGCCACACGCGGCAGCACACGGTCGCCGAACTGGCCGAACGGCTGACGAGCTTCGAGGTGCCGAACGCGCCGATCCTCGGCATTCGCGAGGCACTCGCGCAACCGCAGGCGGTTGCGCGCGAGATGGTGGTCGAGACCGAGCATGCGGTGCTCGGCAGAATTCCGATCATCAATCGCTCGATCAAATTTCCCGGCAGCGAACAGCCGGCACCGAGCGCGCCGCCGGTGCTCGGCCAGCATACCGACGAGATTCTGCGTGATGTGCTGGGCCTGTCGGCCGACGCGATCGCGCAGCTGCGGGCGAGCAAAACGGTCAGCTGAAACCACGCCGTCGTTCCGGAATTTCTGTATTGCGAGCGCAGCGAAGCAATCCAGTGCGAGGCCCGATTCGGCGGTGAACTGGATTGCTTCGTCACTGCGCTTCTCGCAATGACGTTTGCCGGAAGGGAGCTCGTCAACAGATCTCGTATCAGCTTGCGTCGCAGGTTGTCGCCCGGCCGTGATTCGCCGATCATTAGACAGCGCTGTTGATTGACGGCGTCACCAATGAACGCCAGCAGTCGCTCTGGAAGGCGGCTGTCCAGAACCCTATCCGGAGAACACCGCATGTCCGACTTGAGATTCGACAACCGCGTCGCCGTCATTACCGGAGCCGGTCGTGGCCTCGGCCGCGCCTATGCGCTGTTGCTGGCGGCGCAGGGCGCGAAGGTCGTCGTCAATGATCTCGGTGGTTCGCTCAACGGTGTCGGCGAAGACGTCGGTCCCGCGCAGGAAGTCGTCAACGAAATCAAGGCGGCCGGTGGACAGGCCGTCGCCAATACCGATTCGGTCGCGACCGAAGCGGGCGGCAAGGCGATCATCCAGTCCGCGCTCGATCATTTCGGCCGCATCGACATCGTCATCCACAACGCCGGCAATGTGCGGCGCGCACCGCTGCGCGAGATGAGCTACGACGATTTCAACGCGGTGCTCGACGTGCATCTGCGCGGTGCGTTTCATGTCGTGCGCGAAGCGTTCCCGCTGATGTGCGATCAGAACTACGGCCGCATCGTGCTGACGTCGTCGGTCAGCGGCCTGTACGGCAACAAGCTGGTCGTCAATTACGCGACCTCCAAGACCGGCATGATCGGCCTGTGCAATGTCGCCGGCCTCGAAGGTGCCGAGCACAACGTCAAGTGCAACATCATCGCGCCCGGCGCGGTC
Organism: Solimonas sp.; assembly: GCA_036570585.1. Taxonomy (GTDB): domain Bacteria; phylum Pseudomonadota; class Gammaproteobacteria; order Nevskiales; family Nevskiaceae; genus Solimonas. The sequence goes on from DATCXY010000159.1 coordinate 1,812, forward strand.
ACGCGCATGGCCGAGGGTCTCGACACCTCGATCTATCCGCCGATGGGTCCGGAGCTGGTCGCGCCGCTGGTCGCGTGGATGTGCCACGAACAGTGCAGTGTCAGCGGCGAAATGCTCAGCGCGATGGCCGGTCGCCTGTCGCGCATGTATCTCGCCGAAACGCCGGGCGTCTATCGTCCGTCGTGGACGATCGCCGACGTCGACGCGCAGATGAACGCGATCCGCGACACCACGGTGAAAGATCAGTGGATCCTGCCGCCGGTGCCCACCGGTCAGCCGGACCACATCCGCCGCAGTTTCGAGATGACGCGCACGTGAGCGGGGATTCCAAGCCGCGATAGCGACGAGTCCGCGAACGCCGGTGGGCGTGCAAGCCCGCTGGCTGGATCGCGACGCTCTCCGGGTACGTTCGCGGCCATGTGAGGATCGCGCTCATGCCCGCTAATGGACACGCATGTCCATTAGCGTTAGCATCCGGGCCAATCGCAGTTCAACAAGAACGGCCCTGGGAAGAGCATCGAAGCGGCCGCGCCGATCAGCGCGCAGCGCTGCGAGCGTCCGTCTCCGGGGTTCGTCAGCAAGGCGCGTCAGCCAGGAGAAAGTGTCGATGAAGATGTCCGGCGAACAACGGATCGCGGCGGCGCGTGACAAGGTCTGGCAGGCGCTCAACGATCCGGACGTGCTGCGGCGCTGCATCCCCGGCTGCCAGTCGCTGACCAAGGAATCCGACACGCGCATGGTCGCGACCGTCGAGATCAAGATCGGCCCGATCGGCGCGCGCTTCAATGGCGCGGTTGAACTGGCGGACATCAACGCGCCGGATTCGTACACGCTGATCATGGAAGGTCAGGCGGGCACGGTGGGCTTCGTCAAAAGCATCGTCAAGGTGCAACTCAAGGATGACCCGGCCGGCACGCTGCTGAGCTGGGATGCGGACGCACAGGTCGGCGGCCGGCTCGCGCAGCTCGGCGGTCCGATCATGGACGCGACCTCGAAGCAGCTCGCCGCGCGATTCTTCTCGCAGTTCGCGAACGTGATCGCGCCGACCAGGAAAGCGCCGGCCGGACAGCCGGCTGGCGTTGGCGCGGCAGCGGGCACGAGCTACGCGGCGCCGGCGTCGGGCGGATCGCGCATCGCCTGGCTGCTCGCGGTGATCGTGGCCGGTCTCGTCGGTTATCTGCTTGGCCGCGGTCTCAACGCCGA